>NZ_DATGKU010000034.1:0-3126 GCF_035294505.1 Chthonomonas sp.
TGTAGGTCTCGCAGTCAAGCTCCCTTGTGCCATTGCACTCGACGGCTGATTGCCAACCAGCCTGAGGGAACCTTTGGGCGCCTCCGTTACCTTTTAGGAGGCGACCGCCCCAGTCAAACTACCCACCTGACGCTGTCCCCGATCCGGATCACGGACCTGGGTTAGGGCCCCGGCACGAAAAGGGTGGTATTTCAAGGCCGACTCCACACCGGCTGGCGCCGGTGCTTCACTGTCTCCCACCTATCCTACACAATCCGTACCAAAGCTCAACATCAAGCTGTAGTAAAGGTCCACGGGGTCTTTCCGTCCTGATGCAGCTAACGAGCATCTTTACTCGTACTTCAATTTCGCCGGGTCTGTGGTTGAGACAGTGGGAAAGTCGTTACGCCATTCGTGCAGGTCGGAACTTACCCGACAAGGAATTTCGCTACCTTAGGACCGTTATAGTTACGGCCGCCGTTTACCGGGGCTTAGGTTCAGAGCTTCGCCCGAAGGCTAACCCTTCCCCGTAACCTTCCGGCACCGGGCAGGCGTCAGAGCGTATACATCGTCTTGCGACTTCGCACGCTCCTGTGTTTTTAGTAAACAGTCGCTTTCCCCTGGTATCTGCCACCCCTTCGAGCTCCGGACGCGAGGTCCTTCACCCTAGTGGGGTCATCCTTCTCCCGAAGTTACGGATGCAATTTGCCGAGTTCCTTAACCACAGTTCTCCCGATCGCCTCGGTATTCTCTACCTGCCCACCTGTGTCGGTTTGGGGTACGGGCACCGTGTCAGCTCGCTAGGGGCTTTTCTCGGCAGCATGGGATCAGTGACTTCGACTGAACGTCTCGGCGTCGCGCCTCAGGATGCATGAGGCCCGGATTTGCCTGGACCCCTCCCTACACGCTTGCCCCGGGACAACCAACGCCCGGGTTCACCTACCCTCCTGCGTCCCCCCATCGCTACCCGCCTCGGGTCCTGTCGGTTCGGCCCGAAGGCCAGCCCCTCGGGAACCCCGAATTGGGTTGGGCGCGGACACGGTGGTACTGGAATATCAACCAGTTGTGCATCGACTACGCCTGTCGGCCTCGCCTTAGCTCCCGACTCACCCTGGGTGGATTAGCCTTCCCCAGGAACCCTTGGGCTTCCGGCGGAGGGGTTTCTCACCCCTCTCTCGCTACTCATACCAGGATTCGCACTCGAACACGCTCCACGACGGTTCACACCGGCGCTTCACGGCTGAGTTCGACGCTCCCCTACCACTTCGACCCGTGACTCCCGCGCCACCCGGAGGCGGCTCGGGCGGAATCGAAATCCGCAGCTTCGGCTCTTGACTTGAGCCCCGTTACATTGTCCGCGCAGGACCACTCGACCAGTGAGCTATTACGCACTCTTTCAAGGATGGCTGCTTCTAAGCCAACCTCCTGGCTGTCTTCGCGTTCCCACATCGTTTTCCACTTAGTCAAGAATTTGGGGCCTTAGCTGGCGGTCTGGGCTGTTTCCCTCTCGACCAACGAAGCTCATCCCCCGTGGTCTCACTGCCAGGCTCTGGAGCATCGGCATTCGGAGTTTGATTGGGGTCGGTAAGCTTGTAGGCCCCCTAACCCATTCAGTGCTCTACCTCCGATGCTGAACGCCCGACGCTGCACCTAAATGCATTTCGGGGAGAACCAGCTATCACCGAGTTTGCTTGGCCTTTCACCCCTATCCACAGGTCATCCCCCCTGTTTTCAACCAGGGTGGGTTCGGCCCTCCACGGGGTCTTACCCCCGCTTCAGCCTGCCCATGGATAGATCACTCGGCTTCGGGTCTACCGCATGCGACTGTACGCCCTGTTCAGACTCGCTTTCGCTCCGGCTCCCCCTCCCGGGTTAACCTCGCCACACACGGTAACTCCCTGGCTCATTCTTCAAAAGGCACGCCATCACGGCCAGTGGTCCCGAAGGGCCACCGACGACGCTCTGACTGCTTGTAAGCCAACGGTTTCAGGTACTATTTCACTCCCCTCCCGGGGTGCTTTTCACCTTTCCCTCACGGTACTCGTCCGCTATCGGTCGCCTGTGAGTACTTAGCCTTACGAGGTGGTCCTCGCAGATTCACACCGGCTTTCCCGGATCCGGCGCTACTCGGGAACACAGACCGGAGGCCTCTGATCTTTCGGGTACGGGGCTCTTACCCTCTGTGGCGCAGTGTTCCAAACTGCTTCTCCTAGACCGAGGCTTTGTAACTCCGCGAAGGGTCTGGTGCCCCTTCTGTCTGCTCCCACGACCCCGAACTGGCAACGCCACCAGGCTTCGACACCAGCTCGGTTTAGGCTCTTCCCGTTTCGCTCGCCGCTACTCAGGGAGTCGCTGTTGCTTTCCTCTCCTCGGGGTACTGAGATGTTTCAATTCCCCCGGTTCCCTCTCTCGGCCCTATGCGTTCAGGCCGGAGTGACACCCCATGACGGGTGCCGGGTTTCCCCATTCGGACATCCACGGATCGACGCTCGGTCGGCAGCTCCCCGTGGCTTATCGCAGCCTCCCACGTCCTTCTTCGGCTTCAGGCGCCAAGGCATCCACCGTTGGCTCTTCGTAGCTTGGAGAACAAAGATGCTCGTGCTCGCTATGGAATTCTCAAAGGGCGCACCGACCAGGCTCAGACGCCGGCACGATTGCGATTCCCGCCGGTCCACCTGGGTGCGAGCGGCCACACCGCCGACGACGGTTGGCATCGCGGGAGGACGTCACCGTCGCTCCCTCAAAACGGAACAGTGAGGCCCGGTGACACGGCAGGGCCCGGAGTCGGGGCCGGGCGGGCCGCACCCCGAGGGATGCGGGCGGCCCGGACGGCCGCCGGGTTGTCGTGTGCGCCGACTAGCCAGTGATCGACTGGGAGTTGCCCGGCCCAACGACCGGGACCGAACTCCTTAGAAAGGAGGTGATCCAGCCGCACCTTCCGGTACGGCTACCTTGTTACGACTTCACCCCAATCACCGACCCCACCTTCGACGGCTCCCTCCCGAGAAGGGTTGGGCCACCGGCTTCGGGTGTTGCCGACTTTCGTGGTGTGACGGGCGGTGTGTACAAGGCCCGGGAACGTATTCACCCCGGCGTTGCTGATCCGGGATTACTAGCGACTCCGACTTCACGCAGTCGAGTTGCAGA
>NZ_DATGKU010000035.1:0-1428 GCF_035294505.1 Chthonomonas sp.
ACTATTTGCGCCGATGATCGCGCCCTCACCGATGGTGACGCCTTTCATTACGAAGCAATTTTGCCCCAACCACGCTCCGCGGCAAATGCGCACCGGCTTTACCTCTTCGGGCAGCGGGGGCAGTCCTTTCGCCCGTAACTCCGGATCACGAGGGTGCCCATCGTTGTCACAGATGTAAACCCGGGAAGCAATATTCACCTGGTCTTCAATAACTACTTCTTTGTTTGCGACAATGTGCACCAAATGGCCGATCACCACGTCATTGCCAATGATGAGTTTGGGGTGGTCAAAAAGCCGGCCGCTTGTAATGTCGAGTTTTCCGAAAATTCTCAAACGATCACCAATATAGATTTCCGGGTGACCGGTGATAAAGGGCGTCATCCATACGTGCCAATGCCGGCCAGCCTTGACACATCGAGCTCGCAGAGCTGGCTCGCAGTAGAGAACAGAGATCAACCATCGAAGACACCACTCTAGTGTGCGATGGAGACCGTAGAGGCCCCGGTAAAACGTCTTCAAGAGAGCGGGCTGCGGTAAGTTGGCGCTCATGATCTTGAAAAACGCCTTTTTCAGGTATGCATAGACCGGTCCTTCGCCCCGGCGTATCTTCAGAATGGTTTTGCTTAGCCAGCTCATTGCAGATTGGCTATCTACGGTATCGGCTGTCCTTTGTCTCTTCTGGTGGTAACAAGAGGCTTCAGCTCGTTCTGGTTCTACTATTCAGGGTATCCCAATAATCTGTTTTGCTCTTGCGGTAGTCCATGGCTATGTGCTGCCTCAGGCTGTAACCGTCTGCGGAGTACCGCTTGCGGTTCGACGATAGAACAGATACTCGGCTGCCGTTATCAATATGTCCACTACGATCGCTGTAACCGCGAGTGCAGTGGGTGGCCAGACGAAATAGGTTAAGGGCAGCAGCAGTGCGAAGTTCGCCAGAGTCGAGCCAATAATCACACGGGACCACTCTTTTTCATATCCAAACGCCAGCATGTAAAACGTTGAGTAGCAGTGCTGGAGAGCCAGCAGAAACGGAGAGAAGGCCAGAATCCGTAAGAGAGGCATCGCAGGGGCGTATTTAAGGCCGTACACGAGCCGCATGATGAGCGGAGCACCCGCAAAAAGGCACAGTGAACCGCAAAAGACCGGAGCAGCTAGAACCAACGTGTACTTTCGCAGCAGCATGATGGCGTCCTGCCGGGATTTCACCGCCAAGTGACTGATGTGGGGATAGATGGCAGTGACGACTGGCTGAACCAACATCCGGCACGCCACGATCAAACGCCATACAGATATGTAATAGGCGACATCGGTAGCCGTAGCTTTCAAGCCTAAAATGAACACATTTGTTGCTGGAACGAGATTCACTACTGCTGAGGATAGGAAAACATGCCATCCTTCCCGTAGTGCTGCAATCATGTCTCTTAGCGA
>NZ_DATGKU010000036.1:0-1658 GCF_035294505.1 Chthonomonas sp.
TCGGCACGATCGACACGTACGCCACCGGCACACTGTCCTTGTGAATCCCTTCCACCCGCTTCATCACCTCGAACACTTCCTTCGCCGGCTCCGCGCTCCCGCTCCCCACCCCGTAATACAATCGGTTCGCTACCGCATAGATCGGAGCGTTCCCACATGCCAAATTCGTAAAACCTTCCATCCGAACCTCGTCCCCGTCTTCCAGGTTCGTCTCATTGATCACCCAAGGTTTTTCGTTCGGCGGCTCCCCAAACCAAGTTAGAGCATAGCTCCCCATATATATCTGCGTCAGCTTCTTGTACGATCTAGCCATCGAGGCGTTCAATAGCCCCCTGACAACACGTTGGTAGATTTCCGGGATTGCCTCGTCCATAAAGCCGTCCGGAATCCGGTACTGCCGGACAAGGGAAGTCCCCGTCCAAGTGTTTCCGTTATGGCAGAGCATGAACCTCCCGCTCCCGTGGATGATCTTCCGAAAGTCCAGTAAGTCCTCGTTTGTCAGTTCATTCACCCACCGAAACCACGCAATCAAGGGCTCCATGTCTACAGAGGCAGGAAGGCGAGTCCAGTCCACGGGCCAACCGTTCGGTGTGTATTTCTTCACAAATCCGCTCAGCCTTTCCAGATCCATCCCGCTGAACTTCTGGAAGTTCTTCCTGCAGGACTCACAGAAGCATATTCCTGTCATAAGCGTGCTGGGATGATCGAAGTAAACTCCAGCAATATCATGTTCACAGAGTTCCCTTACCACTACGCGAATGGCTTCGCGGTAGGCGTCGCCGGTGGTACAAATTTTCTGTTGGAGTGCCCAACCCACGTGCCATCGGCTCCCATAAATCTTGCCGTCAGGTCCCCGCAAAGCCCACCGAGCATATTGGGGATGCTGTTTTACCCAGTTGACTTCTAGCCAAAGATGGCCGTAAGGGCAGTAGCAATAATGGTGTATTCCCAATGGTCTGCATGCTTGGGTTACCTCATCGATGAGATCCCTGCCATCCAACTCAGGATGAACTGGGAAGACCTTGCTCGGATAATACGCCCAGTATCCAATCGGCTGAGACCGAAGCATGTTCCCTCCCAGCTCCGATGCAGCTTGCACCAGGCGCTTGGCATCAAACCCTTTCATGTGCGGGTAGACAGGAGGGCCATACCCATCAAAGCAAACAGTGCGTGTGTAACGCAGCCATGAGGGAGCTTCGTACGCTCGTACTTCGTAAGTATCCGTCTTTTCAGTCTGAGGAGGATCCCGTCGCAATTCAATTGCTGAAGTGATGAGATCCTGGCCGCCTATCAAAGCTACCGACGCAGAACTCTTTCTTAGAAAATTTCTTCTATCCATTTGCTCCTCTCACTTTCTGCTCGAGAAAGCCTGAAGCTATTTCAAAACCCTCCGCAAGACGATCATGAAGCAGGCGATATGAAAGAAACCTTGGTAAACGGTCAGCGAGCGGTCATAGCGCACCACGAGTCGGCGGAAGTTGCCGAGCCAGGCGAAAGTGCGTTCCACGATCCACCGTCGCTTGGAGCGGCGCAGCGCCCGACCATCCTGCGTCGGCGGCTTGCTCCGGTTCCTGCGGTGCGGGGCGATCAATTCGATGCCACGGGCCGCCAACTGCCTGCGCAGCGGATCGCTATCGTAACCGCGGTCGGCGATCAGG
>NZ_DATGKU010000037.1:0-17351 GCF_035294505.1 Chthonomonas sp.
GCTGGATGTGCAGGGCATCAACTACTCGTATGGGGTGTACGACTCTTTTCACGAGTCGCATCCCGATTTCCCCATCATCGGCAGCGAGATCGGCAGCGATGTAAGCGATAGAGGCATCTACGCAAACGATCCCGAAAAGGGTTACGTGAGCGCCTATAACAACGTCGAGGGCACCTGGAAAAGCGTAGCCACCCATCCTTTTGTGGCTGGTGGATTCGTGTGGACGGGGTTCGACTACAAAGGCGAACCCTCGCCTTACGCCTGGCCCTGTGTCAACTCCCATTTCGGCCTGATGGATCTATGCGGCTTTCCAAAAGACGATTACTACTACTATAAGGCATGGTGGGATCAGGAACATCCGCTCGTTCACCTGTTTCCCCATTGGAACTGGCAGGGGAAAGAAGGCCAACCCATAGATGTGTGGTGCTACAGCAACTGCGATTCGGTGGAGCTGTTCTTAAATGGGAAGAGCTTGGGTAGAAAGGAGATGCCCAAATACTGGCATGTGGAATGGCATGTGCCGTATACGCCGGGCGTTCTGGAGGCGAAAGGCTATCGGGATGGGCGGGTCGTCGCTACGGATCGGGTAGAGACCACAGGGCCGCCTGCGGCCATTCGTCTTACCACCTCCACACCCACCATAAAGGCGGACGGTGAGGAGGTAGGTATGGTGGAAGTGGCGATTGTGGATGCTCAGGGGCGCGTGGTTCCTACCGCCGATAATCTGGTTCATTTTCGGGTGCTTGGGGCCGGAAGCATCGCCGGAGTGGGGAACGGCGACCCAAGCGACCACGAGCCGGACCAGGCCGACTACCGTCGCGCGTTCAACGGGCTTTGTTTGTTGGTGGTGCGCGCCGGCAATCGCCCCGGCGCCATTGAGGTGGAGGCGACCTCCGAGGGGCTGCGTTCGGCGCATCTCCGTTTGGAGGCGGTGCGCTAAGCAGAAACGAGGAAAGGCTCGTCTTGGAGCCTTTCCTCGTCGGTAGGCACTCGCCAGGAAGGCGGCGAGGCTAGCTTTCTTGTAAGCTGACGGTGATCTCGATCTCGCCGAAATCGGTGCAGAGGGGCACTACAAGGGCGGGAATATCGAGGGTGGTCATCTTCACGTTGGTGCCGCGCACGATGGTGGGGGGCGTGATGTTGCACGGAAAGCCGGCTTCGGCCAGGAGGGTAGCGGCGTTGCCGGTAACCATATTGCCTAGCTCGGCAATGGCGCTTGCCGCAAGTTGGTCGAACGTCCTTACCGGTTGGCCTAGCATATGCGAGGCGATCTTATCCGCCGTGATAAGGCTCATACCGTAGATCACCTGCCCCTCTACCTTGCCGGTAACGCCGGTGATGATGTTGCACTGTTGGCTTGTGAAGATGGACGGGCGCATAGAGAGCGTGCCTTTCGCGGGTTTGCTGCCCAGCACCATCTCCAGCACTTGGAAGGCCGCCGAGATGAATGGGTTGATATATTGAACTTTCATGGTCTATTTTGTCTCCGTATAGTTTGGTTGGCTTTTAGGGGTTTAGGCACCGATGATCTTCTGTACGGCCTCCAGCACCTTATCGGGCTGGAATGGCTTGACAATAAAGTCTTTTGCGCCGGCAGAAACCGCTTCGAGCACCATCTGCTTCTGGCCCATGGCCGTGCACATAATGATATTGGCTTGGGGGTCTATCTTCTTGAGTTCGCGAACGGCGGTTATTCCATCCATCTCGGGCATGGTGATATCCATGGTCACGAGGTCGGGTTTGGTTTTTTGGTAAAGTTCCAGCGACTCCAGCCCATTCGAGGCCTCGCCAACGACCTGGTAGCCGTTTTTTTCCAAGATGTTTTTCAAGGTAACGCGCATGAAAAGCGCATCGTCGGCAATTAATATCTTCTTAGCCATCTGTATTCCTATCTCCTTAACTTGCTTTAGGTTCGTTTGAGGGGTTTATGGTTGGGGGCGTCCCCGCGTTTTCGATAAAAGAAGGGCAGGGGGGAATCGAAACCGATCTCGCGATAGCGAAAAATTCGTTCCGATCCGCCCACAAAAAGGTATCCACCAGGCTTCAGAGCGTCGTAGAAGCGTTGGTAAAGTGTCTCTTTGGCCTCTTCGGTGAAGTAGATCACCACATTTCGACAGCAGATGAGGTCGAAATCTTTTTCAAAGGGGTCGCAGAGAAGGTTATGAGCGCGAAATGTAACCCGATCGCGAATTCGAGGGCACAAGGTGTAGCAGGCATCCGCATCGGCCGGAAGGCTGGCGTTTGGTGTGCCCTCGAAATAGCGGCGTAGAATATTAGGTTCCACATGGCGCACATCGGCGCGTGTAAACCGGCCTTGCTGCGCCTTCTTTAAAATGGAGCGGTCTAAGTCGGTTGCGAGTATCCTATGAGGCCTCTCCGGCGCGATTTGATCCAGCAGAATGGCCAACGAGTAGGGTTCGGCCCCGTAGGAGCAGCCGGCGCTCCATACGCGCAGCGGGCCGCCCTGCGCTAAAAGTTCGGGCAAGATGTGGGTGCGTAGCTCCTGCCATTTCTCCGGGTTTCTAAATAGTTCCGACACGTTGATGGTTAGGCGGTCGAGAAACAGAGCGTACTCTTGCGGGTCTTGTTCAAGCAGTGCATAGTACTCCATAAAGCTCTTCTTGCCGGCGCGCTCTACCAAACCCCAAAGCCTACGGTGCATCTGCTGCTGTCGGTAGAGGTTCAGGTCAATGCCGGTTTTTCGAAGGATGCACGCTTTAAACTGACTGTAGTCCGCAGTTTCCAAGCAACGCGCATCCGTCTCGTCGTGTTCTTGTAGATAAGTCTTTGCGAATGCCATTTCATAGCCTCCTTTTTACGCCGCCTTTGCCAGCGATGAGGGGTTCATAGATTTCCACGCAGGCGCTTTCTCCGAAGCTCCGAGGGCAGCAAGCAGCCGCTCCTCTTGTCCGGGAAGACGCACGTAGACGCGCCCATCGCCATAAAAGAGAAGGGTTCGACCCACATTTCCCCCTAAATCGGCGGCCACGATGGGCAGTCCAAATCGGGCTAGCTGATTCTGCACGGCCTCTATGTTGCGCGGCCCGATGTCGAGTTTGCTAATGGTGCCAAACCCTTTAAAAATCTGCCCACCGCCGGCCAAAGCCACCCGCATGCGTGAACGCAGAGCGCCTTCCTTCTGCAGCAGCTCAACGAGCTGAGGAACTGCGATGTCGGCGTAACGCGGGTCGTCCTCCGCCGGATTTGTGCGGTTCGGTAAAACCACATGGGCCATGCCGGCCAAAGACAAGACGGGGTCGTAGATGCAGACGCCGACACAACTGCCTAAGCCCAAAGCGATCAAGATGGAGTTTTCTGAGCGGCATATTTTGACCTCGGCCATTCCTACCGTTATCTTCTCAGCCAATGGGGCGCTCTCCATAGAGGGCGTTCAAAAAAGTGGACAAACTTTTCGATTCCGGAACATACAAAAAGAAACCTTCCAGGTCGCTTTCACCCTGTTCCAGATTGGTAACGATGGTAAGCGCATCCTTCTGCAGAGTTCCTGCCGCGGCCAGCATAGACGCTAGGCTGGAGAGGATGCTGGCGGTGGCATCGCAGGCGAGCGCCGGTGGGGTGGTGAACAGAGTTAGGCCGGTAAGTTCACCGATGGCAACAAGGAACGAGGAGACGATGATGTTGCCCAGTTCCATGAGGGCGGAGCACTCTAGTTCTCCTAAAGTCTTTGTGGTGCCAGGCGGTAGCCCCAAGAGCCTATCGGCCATGCGCAGGGCCCCTTCTTGAGATAGCAGAAAGGCGACGTGCCCAGGGGCATCGCCCTCTACGGCCAAATAGATGCCGATGGCCTCGGTCTCCGGCCCGCAGACGATCTCGATGAAATGAGAAAGCGGCACGATATCCACACGCGGCACATGCATGCCGATGCGCCAGTCGGTGAGCGTCGCAAGCGCCGTTGCCGCGTGCCCCGTTCCGATATTGGCGATCTCGCGGATGGCATCAATCTGTTCGGATGTTAGTTTTAGACAGGTCGGGTTCATTGCGCTCACTCCGGCGAAATTTTCGGCCCAAGCCGCCCTCTCATTGAGGGTCTTTCTAGGGAAAACTCGGATTTTTGACTAAAATCCGGTAGCTTTGCGAGGGACTCGTGATGGTTGGCGAAATTCAAGAGGAGCATTAGAAATAAAGAATAAGTCAACCGAGAGAGCAAGAGACACTCTCTCGGTTTCAGGCTATCGTGTGCGTGTGGAAAGTTATCGTAGGGGAGGCTTTGAATTTTGGCCTCCATATTGAAACCCGGGAGGGGTGGGTGGGGGGCCCATGTGCACAGTAGGCGGCGGTGTGCCGCTGATGATTTTGGGGCCGCTAAACAGGTGCACTGCGAAGTAAGCACCTACAATGATAACCACAACTACGATAACAGCCACGACCAAGGCCGGGGATATCTCTTTTTTCATCATAGCTCTATCGCCTTTCTCTTATCTAGAAAATTTTAGGGGGATGAAATGCGCCATCCCCCTACGATATCCAAGCAGATTCTAATGGTGGCAGAATGGATCAACAGAAGCGTCGTCTTGTACCGTCCATTCGTTAGGACAGGTTGAACCCCACTGTCGGGTGCTAACGTGTCCATCGGTGAAGAGCACGTTTTGGCGAGAGTTAAAGAAACCCTGAATATTGGGGTCTTTGGAACTCCAGTCGGTACCGGTACACGTCCATGTATTTAGATTGCGATAGAGAGGATAGTCTAGATGTCCATCCTGCCACGAATCGGGACAATGCCCATTGATAACATAGATGGTATCCGATGGCACAGCCAGCATAGCATCGCTCGGATTCATCCACCATACGATGCCATAGTGCGCATTAGGGTTATTATCTAACCACGGCGTGAAGTACCAGTTGGATACTCCATTAAGCATATAGCTAAAATAGAGGGTGTTTCCATCTGGGCTCAGGTTAATGTTGAGTTGTTTGCAAACCCATGGCGCGTTGGCATTGTAGGCAACTTGAAATTGGGGTGAAAGGAATATTTGGGTGTTTTTGGCATAGGGTTGAAGCAGTGCAGGCCAATAGACCCATGGGCCTGGGCTACATCGTGGATCGTTGTAGGGTAATCCGATTCCCAATAGGTGCTCGTCATAATCTTGGGAATACATTAGGAGCGCGAGGCCGATCTGCTTCAGATTACTCATATCGCTTGCCTGACGCGCTTTGGTACGCGCCTGAGCAAAGACTGGAAAGAGGATCGCTGCCAGTATCGCTATAATAGCGATAACTACAAGCAGTTCAATTAGTGTGAAACCACGTGATTGACGAGAACTCATAGGGTTACCTCCTTAAAGATTGAATTAAATTTGAAGTTAGAAGTTGAGAAAGCTAGGGAGAAAAAGCAAAAATGGCCTTATGCATCACCTCCTTACCGATGATTCTCTCACGACAAGCTGAGGACGCAGAACAAGCTGTTGAGGAGGCAGATCGGGGTTTTGTATTCTGGTTCGGAGAAACTGCCAGCCGATGCGACACATCTCTTCGATAGGCTGAACAATGGTGGATAAGGGATGGTCTAAATACTCTGTGTCCTCGATGCCATCGCAGCCTACGAGGGCTACATCATCGGGTACGCTTAGTTTGAGATCGAGTAGTGCTCGGTAGGCACCTATTGCCATCTCATCATTAATGCAGAAGAGACCTGTAGGAGCACCCCGTGCTTCGATATAGTGTTTAAGGGTTTCGCGAGCATCGCTCCGTGTTTGCTGCGGAGCAACGATCTGTTCTGCTTGAAGGCCACTTTCTCGGCAGAAAGTGAGATAAGCTTCTAGCCGTGCATCTCCCGGGCGATTGCTGGCTTGGTCGAGCAGGTATGCGATACGGCGACATCCTACCTCATAAAGATGGTTCAGGGCTAAAGAGGCTCCGTAGAAGAGATCGACTCCAACATGGTCTACCTCTTCACAGTAGTAGGCTCCTAAACTAACGATGGGAGAACAGGAGTTCGTTGCATTTGTTCTCCATAGAAGAGGATAGGCGGTTTCAAATGCGATCACCCCGTCGGTAGGAAACTCTAAGCGAGGCGGGCTAAGTTCACTATCGGTATCTTCCGGAACACTACGGATGAGCAGTTCATAATTGTCTGCCTTAAGTTGGGTAAAGAGTGCCTGAACCACTCTTACTTGGAATGGGGTATGCAGATATCTACTCCAAAAAGCAATGAGGTTTGTGCGTCCTGTTACCAGTGCCCGAGCGGCCAAATTCGGTTGATAACCAGCATTTTTTATAGCTTTTAGTACGCGTTGTCGGGTGCGCTCGGATATGAAATCCGTCCGGTTATTCAGCACACGTGAGACGGTCGTATGCGATAGGTTCAGCTCTTTCGCAATATCACGAATCGTTTTTCGCATCTCTAAGCTTCTTTATTCGAAACACACACGGTAAACCGCACACGGTAACATTATAACAAATCTGCTGCTACTTGTCAAGTCTTTTGTGTTCTGTGCCGTCATTGGCTGTTTTAGGAAGGAGCGAGTGTGTTTGAAAGAGAACAGCAATTAAACTAGAACTCCTAGACGAGAAGCTCGTCTTTAGAAAAGGGAGAAGATGCTTTTTAGGAAGGATGGACGCAAGCATGTTTTTTCTATGTTCTCTGCGAAGGCTCTGTCGAATCGTGCCGACGGGGACGATGGTGGCCTTGATGGGGTGGCCGGCACATCCCGCATGGGCTCGGCAAGCCCCGCCGGTTACCCTTTCCGAAACGTCTCGGTCGTTCGTGCTCTCTAACGGCATCCTTACGGTGCAGATCGATAAGTACAGTGGCAATATCACCTCCTGGAAATATAAAGGCTTGGAGCTGATGAGCCGTGGGCAAGGCTATTGGTCGCAGGTGGGGAGCACCCGCCATTTTGGGGCTAAACGCATGGCCTTGGTGCGTGTCAGCCCGGCTGCCTCGCACGGTGCCGAGGTGGAGGTGGCCGTGCGCGCCCTCTATGACCCACAAAACCCATCCGATCAGTTGCCGGTTGATGTGGAGTGGCGCTATACCCTGTTTCGAGGGGCCTCCTGGCTGTACGCAAGTGCCCTGTGGCATCACCCGGCAAGCTACCCATCCTTTTCGGTTGGCGAGGCGAGGATGTGTCTTAAGCTAAACCCTGCCGTTTTCGACTTTTTGGTGGTAGATGCTCGACGCCAGCAGCGGATGGCCACCGGTTACGATTGGGACCACGGCATTCAGCTGAACCTGAAAGAGGCGCGGCGCCTAACAACGGGTGTGCGAGCCGGCGAGGTGGAACATAAGTACGATTATGCCGCCGTGCTCTACCAAACGCCGGCTTATGGATGGGCAAGCACGCACGATAGGGTGGGCTTTTGGATGATCAATCCGAGCTTCGAATATCTCAGTGGAGGGCCAACACGACCGGAGCTAACCGGCCATGTAGACACGGTGCTGTTGAATATGTGGCTTAGCAGCCACTACGGCGGGAGTTGGCTCGCCATAGATCAAGGACAGGATTGGACGAAGTTTGTAGGGCCTTTCGTGCTCTATGTAAATAGTGGCTCGACCCCACAAGCTATGTGGCGCGATGCCCTGCATCGGGCGGCGTTAGAAAAGGCGAAATGGCCCTACAACTGGGTGAACGATCCAAACTATCCTTCGGCCTCTCAGCGCGGTGCTGCTGACGGCCAGATCGTGGTGCACGATCTTTACCACCCCCATTTGCAAGTTCGGGATATGTGGGTTGGGCTAACCGCTCCGGACTATCCGGCGCATCAGCCGGCCGGTTTTCCGCCGATGGTGGATTGGCAGCGCGATGCGGCCCACTATCAGTTCTGGGTTCAGGCAAACTCCAACGGTTCCTTTCGTATACCAAACCTTAGGCCGGGTCGCTATACCCTCCACGCCTTCGCAACCGGTGTGCTCGGAGAGTTTGAGAAAACGGACATCTCCATTAAACCAGGAGAGACGCTCCATTTGGGGAGATGGGTATGGGTGCCGAGATACTACGGACAACCGCTCTGGGAGATAGGAGTGCCAGACCGAACGGCGAGAGAGTTTCGCCACGGAGACCACTATTGGCAGTGGGGGTTGTACTATCTCTACCCTAAAGAGTTCCCTCATGGAGTTCAGTACGTTATAGGGAAAAGCGATTGGCATCGCGATTGGAACTACTGCCAGCCGCCCATCATCTACGGCGACCCGGAGTGGGGCACGGTTTGGCATGTCAGCGATAGCGTATGGTCTATCCTCTTTACGCTGCCGAAAGCGCTCGAAGGAAAAGCCTACCTCCGGTTGGCGTTTTGCGGTAGTCGGCAGGGAACCCATATCAGCGTGCTCGTTAACGGCAAGGTCGTTGGGGACACCGGGCCGCTTCCTAATTCGGGGGTGATGCATCGGGATGGAATTCAGGGCTACTGGTGCGAGCGCGATATCGCGTTCGATGCCTCTCTCTTGCATGCCGGCCAAAACGTGATTCAGCTGAAGCTGGAAGCTCGCGACTGGCCCCAAGGCGTGCTTTACGACTATCTGCGGCTGGAGGTGGCAACGAGCCGAGTCGCTTCAGCGAAAGTGCGCTCGCTCCCGCCATCTCACGCGAGGTGAAGAGCGACAAAGAGGGATGTCTGCCCTTCTCTCTAGGGGCCTGAGGAGGTTGCCGGGACCGGGTTAGGATCGGGAGTGGGCTTGCCTCCGTTGGAGAGTGGCAAGGTTGTTGTGGGCGGGTTCGGTATGTTATCGGAGGGCACCGTGGCCGTGATGGATTGTGGCGTGATGTTGGCGGCAGCTCCGGCCACGGTGAAGGTTCCATCTGTGTTGAGCGTAGCGACCCCTCCATCTACGATAAGCGTAGGAAAGATGGCGAGGAGGTTGCCTTGGGCATCGTAGACCTGAGCTTTGTAGAGGGGGACATTCCCGGATGGATTCGACACTTGGGTTATTGTGATTTTGGCCACATTGGCCGCATTAAAGTTGGCCGGTAGAAGAGCGATGACGAGCTGAGTAGGGCGATTATTGGCCAATAAGAAGGAGAAGTGCTGGCTCTGTAGCGACGTATCGTTGGGCTGTACCTGAATGGTTACCGGACTTTCCACGCTGCCGGTAGGAATGCCGTTGATGGAGAACTGCCCATTAGAATCGGTATAGACGCGATAAGAGAGAAACTGCCCATTGGGCGTTGATGTGGTGATAGTGACCGTGGCGTCGGGCACAGGCGCTGTGGGGTTGGCCGCCTGAATCACCTGACCAAGCACGGCGCTGCGCCCGGGTGGAATGCCCCCGCCGGTAAACGAGCTGATGCCTCCGCCGCAGCCATCGAGCAAAAAGGCGATCACGCTCCAAATGAGCGCCAATTGCAGCTTGCTGCGTTTCCACGTCCTGTTTTGTTGGATACCGGCAAGGGGCATCGTCCAAATCCTTCTAGTGCTCTAAACGATCCAACAGCGGAGGCCAACTCGTCTGTTCCAAGAAGGCTTCTCGTTCCTGACGGCGATTTTGACTGTGTAGCAGGTTGGCATAGCCGGCATAAACGGCCAAGCAGTCCTCATTTTCGAGAAGGGTATCGGGCAGTTGAGCTTCTTGAAGGGTGCTACGCAACTGGTTGAGCAGGCGGATAGCCTGATTCCAGTGCTCTTCAACCTCCTGCAGGTTAGGGGCTGCGAGATCGAGGCCAAGAAGAGCGAGGAGATGGTGCGCCCGCCATGTCGCCTCTAGGAAGCCGGTCTCTTGGGCCAGGGCGAGGGCGCGTTCTGCATGTTCTTGCGCTTGGCGCAGCGTTTGAGGGTCTTTGCTCTGCTGGCGCAGGGCCTCTGCCAGGCGGACACGTGCCAACGCTTCGAGATGGCGTGCGCCGAGTTTTGCGGCGTCGTTCAAAGCATTCTGGGCAGCCTCTCTGGCAGCGCCCGCTTGTCCTTCGGCGAGGGAGAGCCGAGTGGAGCGAAGTTGACACTCGATACTCGAACCGGCGTAGCGCACCGAAGCGGCAACGGCGTGGGCTTGTGCGACGTGATAGCGCGCCTCCGGAAGCCGCCCTGAAAGCCCTATGTAGGCATCGGTGAGAGCCAGCTGGGCATAGAGTTCCGCTTGTCGGTCGCCACGCGAAAGCGCCTGCGCCAAGGCGTCTTTGCCGTGTTGGATGGCCGTATTAAAGTCGCCGGCCGCTGCAAAGAAGATGCCGAGCCAGGCACGAGAAAGGGTCTCTCTGCGCTGGTCGCCTAAAAAGCGGGCGAGTTGCAGGGTGGCCGTCCAACCGGTATAGGCTTCCTTCCATCGGCCGGTGGCAAAATCTATCCAAGCGAGGTCGAAACGCGCTTCTAGATGCTGGTCGGCATTCCCAAGCTGTTCTGCTTCGTAGAGGCAGGTCTCGGCCAGCGCGCGGGCATTGGCGAAGTCGCCACAGGCCATGTAGACGTTGCGTTGGTTGGTATTCACGTAAAGGCGGCCTATGCGCGCCTCAAGGCCATCGCCCTGGTCAAGGCTGTCGAGAACGCTGTTTGCCTCCTCGAAATATCGCATAGCCTCTGCAAACTCTCCGAACTGTTCGTGAAGGCTGCCCAAGGCCAACAGGCCGCGCCAGCGTGCGGAGGGGAGGGAACTGTTGGCTACGATGGAAAACTGCGCACGAGCCTCTTCGATGCGCCCCAAACCCCAAAGCGCCTTGCCCAGGCTCTGGCGGGCGGCCAGCTCGGTTTGGGTATCGCCGAGTTCGGAGGCCAGCGCAATGGCGCGGGTGAGGGCATCGGCAGCACGAAGATTTTCGCCGCAGGCAAGCAGGGCGTTGCCAAGCTGCTCTTGGGCGCGCACTTGGGCTGCTCTATCGCCAAGCTGATCGGTGAGGGAGACAATGCGTTCACAGGTGAGGACAAGAGCACGCTGGTCGGGAGGGCCTGCCTGTGCGGCAGCCAGCTCTTGGAGAGCGCGAAGGCTTTCGGCTAGCCGTATGGCGATAGGCTCTTGAGTCGGTTCGGGCTTCTCTTCAAGAGCCTCCACCGTATCGGCGTAGAAGTAGGTAAGAGGCACGTTGCAGATGGCCGCGATCTGCTGAAGCCGGTCGGGTTGCGCCAAGGTGCTGCCGGATACATATTGATAGATGAGGGCGCGCGAACAACCCAAGCGGTTGGCCAACTCCTCTACCGTTAGCCCCGCGCGTTCCACAGCCTGCTGTAGGCGTTTGCCCTGTTCGCGTCTACCCTCGCGTGTTCTTAAGTCCATGCCAAGCCTTCAATTCACAAGGCCAGCGGGGGAGCGGGGGGCCGGATGGCCATCAAAAATTTACAATGTTCATGCTAAACTTAGGGAGAGATCACTAACACCTATATCATAACACAAACAGATTGGCGCTGTCAACAAAGCGCAAAATAAAAAGGCCGCCTCCGCAAAACGTTCCAGGGCCACGGAGGCGGCTTGCCAGACGGCTAACACTTCAGAAAGGAGATCACGCACTTTCTTTGACTACGTTTCTGTTGTTTGTGTTCCAAACCCGTTCTGCATGGCCTGCTCTAGAGAGGTGCGAAGGCGATTTTGGGTAAAAGTGAGCGTGAGATCGGCTCTGCTTCTTTCAAGCACGGCACGAAGGTTATCTACGGAACGACGTAAACCCTCCGTGAGCGCATCGGGAAAGTCGAAGGTGATGAGCAGATCGTAAATGGCCTCCATCGAGTCGAGCACTCGGCTTGCAATATCGAGCTGGTCTCTGCGAAGGCTATCGAGAAGATACCGACGGCTCTCGCTGGCGGCTTCCGCGAGGCCGTGAAGGTAAGCCGCCGATTCTACGCCAAGCTCTTCCGGAGTGGGAAGAGGGGTTTCCATCACGATGGCGAGCATGGCTTCGGCCTCAACATACTCCTTTTGCGCGTCGTGGATGTAGCCCGAATAGAAGAGATCGGGATAGGGTTTGAGCAGGGTGTGAGCGGCAAAGAGCTTTTCACGCGCCTCCTGAATAAGCTGTTTTGTGGCGTCGAACTCTTTTCGATGGACGGCACGGGTTGCGCGCGATGTGTATTGAATGATCTCTCGGCATAGACGCAACGTCTCCTCTCGCGCCTGGTTTTTTGCCTCGAAATCGGCGCGCAGCCGTTGACCAACGGTTTCTAGCATGGCCGAATAATCCATAGCCTCTTTTCCCCTCCCTCTTTCCTAAAGGTATTTTACCAGCCCTCCATTGCGAGAGGGAGGGTGCGGATGGCCGCTCATAGGTGCGTTCGAGGCAAAACAGAAGCAGGATATAGCGAGCCGAACGCGAAATCTACAAAAAACATGGGGAGGTGCTGCCCGATGAGCTACTTCCGTGTTGATGATGACCATGTGGCGCGATTTGAAAGAGACGGCTACCTGATTGTTCATCAGCTGCTCGACCCCGAAGAGACGGAACTGCTGCGTAAAATCGCCAAAGCCGACCGAGAAATTTTGGAAAAGCGCAGTGGAAGGCAAGATGCAGAAGGAAACAAAGCCTTAATTATCCTGCATACCGATCTGCGGGAGGACATCTACGGTGCCATCGCGCGTTCGCGGCGTATTGTGGACACCATGGAGCGGCTTTTGGGCGGTGAGGTCTACCACTGGCACCATAAGATGACCATGAAAGAGCCGTTTGAAGGCGGGGCTTGGGAGTGGCATCAGGACTATGGGTATTGGTACAACGACAACTGCCTCTTCCCCTACATGGCCAGCGTGCAGATCGCCGTAGACCCCTGTACCAAAGAGAATGGTTGTCTGCAGGTTATTCGAGGCTCCCACCATTTAGGACGGCTCGACCACGGCCGAGTTGGTGACCAGACAGGGGCAGATAGAGAGCGCGTTGAGGCGGCCTTACAGCGCCTTGAGCTGGTCTACTGCGAGTTGGCACCGGGAGATGGGGTGTTCTTCCATTGTAACTTGCTTCATCGCTCCGATGCCAATAGAAGTCCACACCCTCGGTGGACTTTTCTCTGCTGTTACAATGCGGCCCGCAACGACCCGTTCAAACCGGGGTGGTATCCCAACTACTCCCCCCTTGAAAAATGGGACGATGCGCGCATTAAAGAGGTAGGGCGTCGTCAATGGGAGGCCATGATGTCGTCGGCAACAGCTTAGAGTTTGTGCGTTTCCTAAAACACGCTTTCCTTCCGGTGGAGGGAAGGAGAGGCGGGGAAGCGTTTTTACAGAACGGTAGTGGAGGCGAGCGATTGAGAATAAGACGAGAGAGACCACCCTCTTTATTCCGACTCGATGAGAAAGTGGCCGTGGTCACAGGGGCCGGATCGGGCATTGGCGAGCAAATAGCCCTCCTCTTTGCGCAGCAGGGAGCACGCGTGGTGGTGGCCGATCGGGATGAGACGAACGGCCGGGGGGTGGCAGAACGCATAGGGACGCAGGCGCTTTTCCTGCCGATGGACGTAACGAGTTCACAGAGCGTGCGAGCAGGTCTGGAGCAGACATTCGAGCGCTTCGGACAACTCGACATTTTGGTGAACAACGCGGGTATCGGGTTTGTGGGCAGCGTGGAGGAGACGCCTGAGGAGGAGTTTTCGCGCCTGATGGATGTGAATGTGTTGGGTGTCTTTCACGGTTGCAAGCATGCGGCTCCTTTAATGCTGCGTCAGGGTAGAGGGAACATCATTAACATCGCCTCGGTGGCCGGGCTGGTGGGCATCCCGCGACGCTTCGCCTATTGTGCTACTAAAGGCGCCGTGATCGCCATGACGCGCCAAATGGCCGTGGACTATGCCAAGAAGGGCATTCGTGTGAATGCTATTGCCCCTGGCACTGTGGAAACCCCCTTTGTAGAAAGCTACCTGCAGCGTTTTCATGCCGGAGAGATCGAGCAGACACGCGCCCAACTGCATGCGCGCCAACCCATTGGGCGTATGGGACGCCCGGAGGAGATCGCCACGATGGCACTTTACCTTGCTTCCGACGAATCGGAGTTCGTGACCGGCTCAGTCCTCGTTATTGATGGAGGTTGGACGGCAGCATAGCAGCCAAAATTAAAAAAAATAATGAAACGGCCTCGTAGCGTCCCTCGTCAACAAAAATAGAAGGAAATGGGAAAGACTCTCAAGAATTAGCCATCTAAGAGAAACGATCTTGAGAGGTCAAGGGTATGGGACTCGCATCCTTGTTGCAGTGGCAAACGCTCGTCTTTCTATTGCCCTTCTCGATTTCCGCTTTGCTGCTGTTGCTTGCTTCTCTGCGGTTAGGGCATCATGGAGGGCATCATGCCGGTGGTCATGCAATGTTTGGGCATGCTCACGATGTTGGCACTGCCGTGGGGCATCATGCGGCAGGGCCTGGTGTGGGTAGCCATACCATAAGTCATCAAGAGACGGCTAGCCCTATAGCCCCAACCGGCATAGGGCACCAGCATCACGGCGCCTTAATGGGGATCAAGCATCTGCATTGGCCTCATCTGCAGGCGCATCCCTCTTCGCATCACGGCCCTGGCCAAGGGCGATCTCAAGAAACGGCCGTGCTGGTCTCGCCCCTGCTTTTGCGTGTCACGGGGTTCGGCAGCGCCTCACCGCTTATCCTCTTCGAGCTTTTTTGTCTCATGTGGGGGCTTTTGGGGCTTTGGGCGCGCTACTATCTTGTACCGATAGAAAATCCCTCGCTTTCTCAAATGGTGTTGCCCTTGCTTGTTGCGTTCCTAGGAGGGCTGCTTGGGATGCGGCTCGGCGTGGCCCTGCTGGTGCGCCTTATTCCCAAAGAGGAGTCGCTCGACGTTTCGCGCAACCATCTTTTGGGTTTAACGGGAACCATTGCCTTCACTGCAACAGAGACGCAAGGTAGAATTCAGGTGTACGATGCCTACGGTACCCTGCACGACGAACGCTGCCGTGTTGCACGCGCCGGAGAGGTTATCCCGAAAGGAAGAACGGCTTTAATTACCGACATTGCCCCAGACGGCTGCCTTTTGGTGGAGGAGGCTGCTGCTCCGTTAAAAGAGTAGACGTGCTACGCCCTCGCAGGTTGTTAACTGTTGACATACTCTCTGCGCTCATGAGCCATCCTCTGGCTGAATATTTAAACTGAATATTTAAACGAAGTAGGGTAGGCCTTATGCCTATCCATTACGGAAACATCGAAGTGGCGCCTGTAGAGAGGCAGGCTCTGGCATGGGGCTTGAGCCGCGCGTGAAACCGGCCTCAGTGAAGCAGGAATAGAGCCTGTGCTCTTTGAGCATGGTTTAAACAACGACATAGAAAGGATAACGCATATGATAGGCTTTCTTGTCATCTTGCTCGGCCTACTCACCGGATTGGTGGGGGCCTTAGGGTCTGCTTTTGGCCTGCCCATTCACGGGGCTACAGGCATCCTTTTGATTTTTGGTGGTGTCGTTCTCGTGATCGTGGGTCTGGTGATGGTCTCCATGTCGTTTTATCGCCGGACAACCGCCGATATTGCCTTTGTGCGCACCGGCATGGGGGGAAGTCGGGTGGTTTTAGACGGCGGCATCCTCGTGATCCCCTTTTTGCATAATCTGTTGGAGATCAACCTACAGACCATGAAGCTTGGGGTCAATCCAAAAGGCCCAAATGCCCTTATCACCCGCGACAACCTGCGTGCCAACGTGATGGCGCAGTTCTACATTCGGGTTCAGGCCGATACAGAGCACATTCTCAATGCGGCACGCTCTCTCGGCCAGCACAGTGTGGATGCGGAGGCGGTAGAGGCGTTAGTGAGCGAAAAGCTGATCTCCGCCCTTCGTGCGATCGCCTCGCAGATGGATCTGTTCGAAATCCATACTAAGCGCGATGAGTTCGCCGAGCGTGTTAAGGAGCATGTTCGCCTCGACCTGGAATCGAACGGGTTGCTGTTGGAATCGGTGACGATCTCGGAGTTAGACCAAACCGACCCAACAGAGCTAAGTGATAACAACGTTTTCGATGCCCAGGGCAAGCGAAAAATTACCGAAATCACGGCGGCCGCTGCCGTTGAGCGGAATAACCTTGAGCGGGAGGCCGAGCGTGCGCGCAAATTAAAGGATGTGGAGACGCGCCAGCAGATTCTGGAGTTGGAGAAGCAACAGGCGGAGGCCGAAGCGCTTCAGGCCACCGAGATAGCCAAAATCAAGGCGGAAAAAGACCGTGAGGCCCAAGAGGCGTTGATCGCCCAACAGAGGGCGTTGGAGCTGGCCCGTATTGAAAAAGATCGGTTGGTGCAAGAGCAGGAGATCGCGCGGCAAAAGGCGGTGGAGGTGGCGCGCACCGAGCAGGAGTTAACCGTGCAGACCGCCCAGATCGCCCGTGATCAGCAGGTGCAGGCGGCGACCGTGGCGCGGGAAAAGAGCATTGCCTTGGCCGAGCGAGAGAAGGAGATCGCGCTGGCACAGAAAGAAGCCGAGCGGGCACGCGCTGAAGAAGAGGCTCTGCGCGCGGCTGCCGAGAAAGAGAAAGCCAACCAACAGGTAGCCACCGTGGTGCAGTTGGCGGAGGCCGAACGTGAGGCCAATAAAAAGCTTATCGCAGCGCGTCAAGAGATCGAGCAGGGCCGCCTAAAGGCGCAGACCAACGCCGACGTCGAGGCCTATATGAGGGTGAAGCAGGCCGAGGGAGACTTGGAAGCGGCGCAGAAACAGGCGGAGGCGAAACAGAGGCTTGCCGAGGCTGAAGCACAGGCCAAAGAGCTTGCCGCGCGTGGCGAACGCGCGCTGCAGATGGTGTCGGTAGATGTAGCCCGTGAGCAGGTGAATGTGGAACAGGCCAAGGTGGAGGTGGAGCGGCAGCAGCTCCAAAACCGCCAGGAGTTTGCCGAAGCCGGTATTCGGCTTGAGGTGCAAAAGCTTACCATTCAGGCGGAGCGTGACGTGCAGATCGAGTTCGCTAAGGCACTGGCCAACTTCTTAGCAAACGGGCATATGACCCTCTATGGTACGCCGGAGACGGCCACTGTGATGCTCGATAACATGGCAAAAGGTTTCGGGTTGCGTACCATGATAGAGAGTTTCCTCAACGGCAGCGGAAAGGACGGCAGCGATGGGCTTTCCCAACTCACCGCACAGCTGGGGCAGCTTCTAAAACCCGCGTTGACGAAGCTCGGAGCCGATGGCGCCCAATCTCTGGACATAACGTCGCTGGCGGAGTCTTTAGCGTCCAACCCCGATTTTCTCAAAGCGCTTCAAGCGGCCATAGCCGCGCAAAACGCGGGGCAGGGGAAGAACGAGGAGGCAAAAAAAGCGGAAAAGACACCCCATACGCCCTAACAAATTACCGGTCTTCTCGATCGGTCAATTCAAAATAACCACAAACGTCCCTTATCTTAGGAGGAATAGGTTGACGGTTTCTCCAAAACGGAGTTTGCAATTTTCTGTGGATTGTGATACAATATAAAAGCACGTACGGAGAGATGGCTGAGTGGTCGAAAGCGGCTGACTGCTAATCAGTTGTAGGGGCGTATTGCCCCTACCCCGGGTTCGAATCCCGGTCTCTCC
>NZ_DATGKU010000038.1:0-106228 GCF_035294505.1 Chthonomonas sp.
GGGGGTGGGGCTGTAGGGGTAATCACAAGGGTTACCCACTCATCACGGGACTCGGTTCTAGAGCCAGTCTGCAAAGCAAGCCAACCTCGTTCGCTCCCTATCCCGACCTTTCCCCCGATTCGGGAGGTGCTAGCGCACGGCACAGCAGCGGCCAGAGAAAGAGGCAAGTAAGTCAATCTTTCTGGCCGCAAAGGCGCCGTCCGCGAGGACGCCCACCGCGAGGTGCCCCTCCCACAAAAAAACTGCCTCCCTTCATCTTGGATGAAGGAAGGCAGCATAGACACAACTACACACCAAACATCAAACTACGGTACGGTTACACGGAAACTTCCCCCAAAACTACCCCCGCCATAGCTCCCGTGCACCTGCAACAAACCCAAACCGGAGACTGCCGTAGACGGAAACACCAGCGTCGCCGATACACTCCCCCCGGCAGAGAGCGTGCCTAATGACATCGGCAACGAACTGCTCGTGTTGAACTTCTGCCTCGTGCTGTCCGTTAGAACCGAGGAACTCACCGTCAAGTTGGTAGCCGTCGCCCCTCCGGTGTTGGTTATTGTGAAGGTAACCACCACGTTGTTGTTGCTGTCTCGAGCGATGGAACTGACTTGCAGGTGGATTTGCACCGTCCCGATGAGCAAGACAAGGGGTGGGGTGGTGTTGTGGATGTTGGGGTCTTGTACCTGCACGGTGGCAACTCCCGGTGTGGTGAGGAGGTTAGGGGGGATAGTGGCCTGGATTTGGGTGCCATCGGAGGAGACGGAGGTAGGAGTGAGGGAGGTGGTACCGTTCCAGAGGAGGGTATCGTTTTGTGCGAAGCCGTTTCCGAGGAGGGTGAGGGTGAGGTTGTTGGAGCCTGCGGGTGCGTTGTTTGGGTTGAGGAAGAGGGCTTGTGGGCCGATACGAAAGACGACGCCATTCCCATTGGCGCCTCCTCCTGCAGCTGTCCCATACAAATCTCCATCGCTACCCTGAATGATATTGTTGAAACCGGCGCCGTCGGAGTTGTCTCCATTGTTGTCCTTTGCCGAAAAGGTATGGAGCACCTGGAAGTTGGAGCCGTCGGGGTTGACCCTAAACAGCACGCCCTGTCCATTGGCGCCTCCTCCATTGGTCGTCCCATACAAAGCGCCATCCATGCCCTGACTGACACCGGCAAAGGGTAAGGCGCCGTCGGAGTTGTCTCTATGATTGTCTAGTGCCGAGAAGTTATGGAGCACCTGAAAGTTGGAGCCGTTTATGTTGAGCTTGAATACGACGCCATTCCCATTGGCACCTCCGAGTTCGGTCGTCCCATACAAAGCGCCATCCATGCCCTGACTGACACCGGCAAAGGGTAAGGCGCCGTCGGAGTTGGCGAAATTGCTGTCTACTGCCGAGAAGGTATGGATCACCTGGTAGTTGGAGCCATCGGGGTTGACCTTGAACACTACGCCAGTCGCATTGGCGCCTCCACCTACAGTCGTCCCATAGAACGCTCCATCCCTGCCTTGAATGATTTCGTTGGCCAGGGCGCCGTCGGAGTTTTCGCCACGGTTGTTTTCTGCCGAGAACGCATGGAGCACCTGGAAGTTGGAGCCATCTGTGTTGACCTTGAACACCATGCCACTATTACTGGCGTCTCCATGTCTAGTCCCATACAAATCTCCGTCACTGCCCTGAATGATATTATTGAAACCGACGCCTCCACTGCTATTATTGAAGTCATGGAGCACCTGGAAGTTGGAGCCGTCGGGGTTGACCTTGTACACCACGCCAAACCCATTGGCGCCTCCTATTCCAGTTATCCCGTACAGAGCGCCATCCCTGCCCTGAGTAACACTACCGGGTTCGGCGCCATCGGAGTTTATGCTGGGAAAGACTACTGCCGAGAAGTTATGGATCACCTGGAAGTTGGAGCCATCAGGGTTGACCCTAAACACCACGCCTAACCCATTGGCGCCTCCTCTTTCGGCCGTCCCATACAACGCTCCATCCCTGCCTTGAATGACATTGGCACTGGGCTGGACGCCGTCCGAGTTGATTAGAAAGGCGTGTAATGCCGAGAAGGTATGCACCAACACGACCGGTTCTACATCCTGGGCCTGTGCCCCCACAAAACCGCTTCCATACACCATCACGCCACACAACAAACCTACACGCCACACAGAACCGAGACCTCCGCGTAACCGCAGACGCCATAACATCCCTATCCCGCCCAACAACAACAAAATCCACATACTCCCTGCCTCCGGAGTCGTCGCATGACCCCCTACCGTCACACTGAACGGCTGGCTCACCGAACCCGCAACCCCACCATCCATGAAGTCTAGCTCGTATGTCCCCGTATACATCGTCCCAGAAACCGCGTTGGAGGGCACCGTCACATCAAACAAGTCCCCCGTCCAACTCGAACCAACCGTGCCGGCAGGGGTCAACGACGGTGGGGCGTTGAGGAAGTTATCGGTGAAGTCGTTGGCATTGGGGTCGGAGTAGGTGGTGTTGTCTCCGGTGAGGTCAATGGAGTTGTTGGGGTCGGTGTTGGTGAGGGTAGCAAAGAAGGAGAAGTTGCTCCCCGGTGCCACCGTAGGGTTGGGGGTTTGGAGGGTGAAGTTGAGTTGGGCGCTGGCCGTTTGCAGGCCGGCAAGCAAGCACCCTCCTACCAACAAGACGAGCAGCCTGAGCAAGAGAGTGCTCCCGAAGGTGGAGGGAGCAGACTTTGTATGCCGGCATCGGGGAGGGATGCTGTTTTCTCTCCGCTTGATCGGCAGGTTCTGTAGCCTTACACTGTGTTGGTGCTTCATGAGGAAGCCTCCTTTTTGGAAGTTGTAGAAAGGCGGAAAGTGCCTTTCCAGTTCCCATTATAACCGCCGATCATTAGCCCATCATTAGCTCAATCATTAGCTCAAGTTGGAAAATGAGATTAGATGGGAGTTTATTTGTGGGAAGTGTGTTTAAATCGGTCATAATTTTTTTGCGGGGAAGGGTCTCGGCGCTCATGTCACCTCGAAGCGAAGCGGAGAGGTCTTCTTATTTCATTCGCACTGGAGGGGAAAGGCGTAGGCCTTGAAGGGCTGGTGACACGACTGTCGTTTGTCGTTTCGAGCCGAAGGCGAGATAAACACCTGTCATTTCGAGCCGATACTACAACTGTCATTTCGAGCCGAAGGCGAGAAATCTTGCGTTTCCATCCCCACCCGTTCTAAGGGAAAGGGGTGGGCTGCAGAATGCCGATGCCCAAGCCCCCTTCTCATCCCCCCGCACGCGGGGGGAAGCTAACCCTCCCTCCCCCTGTAGGGGGAGGGGGAGGGCGTCGGCCTTGAGGGTTGGGGAGGGGCTGTAGAAACTGCCGGCTTCACGGTTCTAGAGGCAATTTGTGAAGTAAGCTGGCCTCGTTCGCCCCCTATCCCCGCCTTTCCCCCGATTCGGGAGAAAGGGGGCGGTTATGGTTAGTTTCCGAAGGGAAAGTTATCAAAGGAAACCGCGAGTAAGCTTATTGGTCTCCCCTCTCCCTGATAAGGGGCAGGGGTAGGGGGTAGGGGCTTGAAGAGCTGGCGATACGACTGTCGTTTGTCGTTTCGAGCCGAAGACGAGATAAACACCTGTCATTTCGAGCCGATACTACAACTGTCATTTCGAGCCGAAGGCGAGAAATCTTGCGTTTCCATCCCCAGCGGTGCTAAGGGATAGGAGTGGGGCTGTAGAGACTGCCAATTGCTTCGGTTCTAGAGATAGTTTGTACAGCAAGTCTGTCTTGCTCGCCCCCTATCCCCTCCTTTCCCCCGATTCGGGAGGTGCTAGCGCACGGCGATGCAGCGGCCAGGAAGATAAGCGATTAAGACAACCTTCCAGGCCGCTGAGTTGCCCACCGCGAGGTGCCCCTCTCCCAAATTGGGGGAGGGGCGGGGGGGTGGGGGCTGGAGAAGCAGACAGCAACGCAGCGGCCAGAGAGACAGACAGTGAAGAAAGCGCTTCTGGCCGCTGTGACGCCCACCGCGAGGTGCCCCTCTCCCCAATGGGGAGAGGGGGAGGGCGCCCTGCCCCAGAAAATCGCAAGATTTGCTGGGGACCCCAGTGTCGGCCTTGAGGGGCGGGGGGTGTCGGCCTTGAGCGCAGCACCGTCGCTCTTAAAGAAGCCGGTTAGCCCGGAAACCATCGTGTCTGAGGCGGAGATCAACCAACCTCCAGGCTGGGACGTCGCACGCCCGTCGTGTGGAAAGCCACATACTTGAGCACGTTGATCAGAGGAATGATCTTTTCCCAGTCGCACTCGCCCATGAGAGCGATCTGAATCCAGTTACGACGCTGGAGATATTCGCTGTTGTAGTTAAGTAGAAAGCCTTTTTCTTCCACACGACAACCTAGCTCCACAGACGAAATGTCCGGTGGCAGTACCACCGTTACCACCGCAGGAGCAGCCACGGAATCGGGGGCGAGGAGCTGAAACCCTGCTTCGCGTAGACGCCGGCGCAATTCGGCCCCCATTTTGGCTATCTGGGCAAACCGCCGTTCCCACTCGGCGTCCCAAATGGCCGCGCGCAGGGCGTATAGGAGGTTCGAGTTGAAAGTAAATGGGACGCCGTTTTGTACGGCGTAGTAACCAAGGTCGAGATATCGCGGCAGACTATCGGGTGCAGGGCGTAATTCGTGGTGATGGAACACCATGCACAAGCCTGGGTAGCTGCCCATGCCCTTGCCACTGGTTCCTGTAGCGAGGTACACCCCGTTCAAGTCTACATACACCGTACCTAAGGAGCTGATGCAGTCCATGCACAGTTTCAGACCTAGCTTGGCACACAAAGCTTTCAAAGCCTCCAAGTCGTTGAGAACGCCTGTGGAGGTCTCACAATGGACAGCCCAGACCCATATTAGGCTGGAGGTGTTTTCGATTCGGTGCCGAACCGCGCTGAGATTGAAGGGTGCGCCCCAGGGCGCCTCGTATACCTCGAAATCGAGCCCCCATCGCCGGGCATGGTCTACCAAGCGGGTTCCAAATTCGCCATTGTTCAACACGAGGCCGCGGCCACCTTCCAGAAACAGTTGCCCGCCGACGGCGTCATTGGCTAACGTGCCGGAGCCCATCAGAATCTGGCATTCCGCTGCTCTGGTTAATCCACACAGACGCTCCTTCGTGGTGTAAAAATCGTTTATGAAAACCGGGCTGCGATGTGACGTGGGTAACTGCTCAAAAGCACGGCGCACCTCGGGACGAACCGCCACCGGACCCGGCAGGAAATTCACCGGTGGAGTATGGAACGAGCGGGTCGGAGCACCACGCAGAAACTCGCCGGCCCGCGCCTCGAATGTTTCCAGAGAAATATACATGGGCTGGAACAAAGCCTCGCCCGAGCCTACCAACGGCCCGAAAGGGACGAAACCGAGGTGCTGATAGAGCTTCTGCTGTCGGGTAGTGCCGGAGATGATGGCCAGATCGTAGCTCTTTTCGATGCCATGCTGCCAGAGGAGCGCCAGCAAACCGGTCAGGATTTGGCCACCGCGCATCCCGCGATATTTCTTCTCGATGGCTAGCAGGCGCACCTCGCAGATATGCCTGCCCGGAGGCAGGTAACTGTCCAGATTGGGCAGCTTCTGGTCAAGGGAGAACGGGCGTTTGCCCCGCACTGCCAGCATCCCAACGAGTTCCCGATCACACAGGCAAATGAGATAGGTGTTCTCGCTGTGAAACTTATCCACCAATCTTTGGGAGGGCGAACGCTCGTGTTGAGGAATCTCCTCAACGAAAGTCTTGTAGTTGAGCCTATGAATGGCTTCGAACTCCCAATCCTCAGAAGCGAATTTGAAAACCAGAGACTGGCGTTCTTTCATAGACACACCTCGTGCTTGTCGAAATTACTAAATCAGCTACTGTGTGCTGAAGTAGCTGATCTCTATCTGCCTAGGAGACACCCGTGTAAGACACTATAAGTTGATGGCTAAGCCCTAGCCCGAATACAGCAGGCTAGATTCGCGTCAAGGCCAATGCCCTTCCCCTCAGCAAAAGCGCTGCCTACCAACAAGACGCATAGAGGAAAAACCGACTGAGAACAACGATTCGCCTTCTCTACACAATCACGAACAAGCCCGATGCAACCGGCGTTTGCTGGGCTACCACAAGTACAGCACACCCAACAGACTGGCCATACTGCCGACGGCGTTGGCTGCCTGAAGCATCTTAAGTAAGAGGGCTTATTTTGCCGAAGGCATAAGCTTCCCATGTATCGTAAGCCTCATACAAACAGTATAGCCCATAAGAACAAATTAAAAAATGAGGTGCTTCCGGCGACTAAAGCTGGCGGTTTCCACGCACACATTTTGCAAGTTACGGCGGAAAGACCTTGCCCTTTGTGGCTATGGATGAGGGCCGCGTTCCACCTGCGTAAAGTTTGTCTCAGGAAGTATGGAGAGCCTAAACGCCGGAAGAGGGACAGAGAAGGAGGGATGCAAGCCCCTATATTAATAGGCCTCTTAGATACGCAAGCAGGGAAATGCGTGGCGACGGCGAATAGTATCAAAAAAACACCCCCGTTTGGAGATGAACCTATGTCCCTGGCAAAAAGAACGTTGGGCCGTACCGGCCTACAGGTTACGGTGTTGGGCTATGGAGCCATGGAGATACGCGGCCCGCGCATCTGGGGCGGGCGCCCCGTGACCGAACAGCAGGCCGAGACCATCTTAAATGCCGTCCTCGATGAGGGCATCAACTTCATTGATACCGCAAACGACTACGGGCGCAGTGAGGAGTTCATCGGCAAATACCTCTCTAAACGGCGCAGCGAGTTCTACATCGCCACCAAGTGCGGCTGTAAAGTAACTTATCGCGATGAGAACACCGACGATACGCCCCATGAGTGGACCCGTGAAAACCTGTTTCGAGGCCTACACGAAAGCCTTCAACGCCTTAAAACCGACTACATAGACATCATGCAGCTGCATAACCCCACCGTGGAGCAGTGCCAGCAGGGCGACCTTGTCAGCGTTTTAAAAGAGATGCAGCAGCAGGGCAAAGTGCGCTGGATCGGGTGCTCCTCCACGTTGCCCCACATTCTCACCTACATGGAGTGGAACGTTTTTGACGTTTTTCAGATTCCCTACTCGGCTTTAGAGCGTGCCCATGAGAATGTCATTACGGAGGCCGCGCAAAAGGGGGCCGGCATCATCGATCGCGGGGGGGTGGCGCGCGGAGAGCCTGGCGCCGGTTTGGGCAACCCCGACCGATGGAAAATCTTCGAGGCCGCCAAACTCGACGAGCTGCGCGCGGAAGGCGAATCGCGAACGGCCTTTCTGCTTCGGTTTCTGCTGGCGCACCCCCATATCCACACCACCATCGTCGGAACCCTCAACCCAGACCATCTGCGAGAGAACGTGGCCGTTGCCGAAAAAGGCCCCCTGCCGCCCGATGTCTACGAGGAGGCCAAACGGCGCCTCGACGCCGTGGGCGAGCGGCCCAAGTGGCCGTAGGAGGGAAGAGCGATGACAAACGATGCAGCGCCCCTCTTTAACGCGCTTCAGTGGCAAACCCTCTGCGCCTTGGCCGATACGGTTATTCCTGCCGACGACTACCCAAGCGCCACCGAGGCCGGGGTGGATCACTACCTAAGAAGAATCTTCTCCACCGATCTCAAGGGGCAGCTGGCCACCTATCGGCTCTGCCTCGATCTGCTGAATGAGGAGGCCGACATGCTTCATGGGGCCTCCTTCCCCAACCTTTCAGCCGAACAACGCGAGGATGTCCTCACGCGCCTCGAAAGGGGCCGGCACGCTCTCACCTGGCCCCTTCACCCCGCCCATTTCCTTCATCGCCTCTATCACCTCGTGGCCGAAGGCTACTACAGCGACCCAGGCAACGGAGGCAACCGCGAGGCCATCTCCTGGAAAATGATCGGCTTTGAAGTGACGGCCTAGTTCTCCCAACCGCTTGGAAGGAATCGTTCAAAAAAAGAAGGATTTTCGGCAAACAGGCACAAATTTATACAACACTTTTTTTCGTAGCACGAGGGCGCCGATGAACATCTTTGAACTGCACCAACAGGTTATCGAAGACTACCGCAGCTTTATCCACTCCTACGTCAACATCGCGGATCAGCGTATTCGGGATTTCGTGGATAAGCAACTTCTGGAAGAGAACCACCTGTGGCCCGACTACCTCCTGCAGTTGAGTCCCTCCTATGCGCGCGGGCACTCGGTAAAAGAGTTGGTGCAACAAGGCATCCTCCATCCAGAGATGGCCGCCATCTTTTGCCGCTCGGATGGTCAACCCTTCTCTCTCTACCGGCACCAAGAGGAGGCCGTTCGTAAAGCCCTCAACCGGGAAAGCTTTGTGGTTACTAGTGGCACCGGTTCCGGTAAAAGCCTTACCTACTTCCTGCCCATCTTTCACCATCTCCTCACAAACCCCACGTCGGAGGGGGTTGTCGCCCTCGTGGTCTACCCGATGAACGCCCTGGTCAACTCGCAGTACAACGCCCTTAAAGAGTTTGAAGAGCAGTATCAGAAGCGCTACGGAACCCGCTTTCCCGTTCACTTCGCGAAATACACCGGAGAAACCGGCGCCGCCGAGCGCGACAAACTACGCCACGAACCACCCCAAATTCTTCTCACAAACTATGTAATGGCCGAACTGATGCTGCTGCGTCCCGAAGACGAAAAGTTTTTCAACAGAGACCGCAAAGCCCTCAAGTTTCTCGTGTTTGATGAACTGCACACCTATCGAGGACGACGCGGTGCCGACGTAGCCCTGCTCATCCGCCGCCTTCGGGAACGCGGTGCCGAAAACGATCTGCTCTACATCGGGACTTCTGCAACGATGGTCGCCCATCCCGACGTCTCCCGGCAGGAACGCCGTCAAACGGTGGCCGACTTCGCTACCCGATTCTTCGGCTACCCCTTCACGGCCGAACAGGTCATCGAAGAGACGCTGGAGCGAATCACCCTCGGCGACCAGCCTACCGCCGACGAGCTAAAGCAAGCGGTACAGAACCCACTGCCTACCGACATCGAGGCCCTGCGTCGCCACCCCCTTGCCCGTTGGGCCGAGTTCTTCTTTGGAGTCGCGCCGGAAGAGCCTGATCCGGATAGGCCGGAAGAGACAACGACCGGCTACCGATTGCGGCGTCAAACGCCGCGCACCCTCACCGAAGGTGCCAAGCAGCTTGCCGAGTGCACCGGAGAGACCGAGGCCATTTGCCGCGAAAAGCTTCAGGAGCTGTTTGTTCTCGGCAGCTCACACCAATCGCCGGCATCGAGGCTCTTCGCCTTTAAACTGCATCAGTTCATCAGCCAAAGCAGCCCCGTTTTGGCCACCATCGGGCCGCCCGACAAGCGCGCCCTCTCTCTCGTGGGCATCTATCAGGATAGGCTAAAACGCCTCTACTTTCCCCTGCGCTTCTGCCGTCACTGCGGCCAAGAGTACTATCAGGTCTATCGAATCGACAATCGGGTTTTCCCCGACATAGATTTTGACGATACCGACCCGCAGACCGGCTATCTCATGTTAGCCCGCCCCGGTGAGGAGGACTGGAAAGTTGACTATATTCCGGAAGAGTGGTACGACGCAAACGGCAAGCTGAGACCCACTTGGAAAAAGCGTGTTCCTACCCCCGTGTGGGTGTCTGCGGACGGCTCGATCTACCCGAGCGAAGAGCCGGACACCGTGAAAATGTGGTGGCAATCCCAGCGCTTTACGCTCTGTTTGAACTGCGGTGAGTTCTATACCTATCGCGAGAAAGAGTACAGCAAGCTCGCCATTCTTTCGAGTGAGGGACGCTCCAGCGCCACCACCGTGCTCGCCACCTCCCTGTTGCGTCGTGCGCGCGCCAGCGCTCTCATGCAAGATAAGCTGTTGACCTTCACCGACAGCCGACAAGATGCCTCCCTGCAAGCAGGCCATTTTAACGATTTTGTGCACCTCGCCGTGCTGCGTGCTGCCTTGGTTCAGGCGCTTAAGCAGTACCAAACCCTCACTTTCGATACGGTGGCCTCCCGTGTTTTAGAATGTAGTGGGCTAACCCTACGCGACGTCGCCAAAAATGCCAACCTGGTCGCAACTTCCGATCAGGGCCGCGACGCCTGGCGCACCTTCCAAGACCTCACCGAATATCGTCTCTATGAAGACCTGCGCCGGGGCTGGCGCGTGCTGCAGCCAAACCTCGAACAGCTCGGCCTCTTGCAAATAAACTACAAAGGTCTCGAATCTCTTGCAAACCAAACCGATATCTGGCCTTCGCACCTGGCCATTGCCGGTAAAACCCCCGAAGAGCGCCTCGAAGTGCTTCGCATTCTCCTCGACCACTTTCGCCGTAAGCGTGCCATCTGCGTGAAGGTATTTGAGGAGAATTTTCAGCAGCAGCTACGCCGCAGGGCAGACCAGCAACTTAACGAGTTCTGGGGCCTAGACCCTGACATCAACGAGCTGCGACCGGGGACATCCCTCGTCCTCGATCCGAAAACGGCAACTGTCGCCTTTAGGAGCGGCTCGCTCTCCGCCTTCAGCCGTTTTGGCCGCTTTCTCCAACGCCAATGGAGGCTAACCCCTCAAGAGTACCAAAAGCATATCCGGGCCGTGGTAGAGGTGCTCCTCAACTACGGCTTCCTCAGAAAAAAGGATTCGGAAGCCCTTCAGCTAGATGCCAGCGCGCTGCTGTGGCAACTTGCCGATGGCACCCCGCCCCCTCCCGACCCGCTCTACTCTCGAAGAGGTACCCGCGGCTACGTCGCACGCGACCCCAAAGCAAACACCTACTTCCAACAGTTCTATAGCGAGGCCGGCTCCTTCCTGGCCGCGCTGGAGGCACGAGAACACACCGCGCAGGTGGTGCAAAAAGGAGAACGGGAGCTGCGCGAACGCCGCTTCCGATGGGACCGCGACCGCGCCGATCTCGACCCTCAACTCGGACGACGCCTGCCCTATCTGGTCTGCTCCCCTACCATGGAGCTGGGCATTGATATTGCCGACCTCGATATGGTGCACATGCGCAATGTGCCTCCCACGCCCGCCAACTACGCCCAGCGCAGCGGGCGCGCAAGCCGACAAGGCCAGCCCGGCCTCATCGTTACCTTCGCCTCCTGGAACTCCCCGCACGACCAGTACTTCTTCCATCATCGCGATCAGATGGTCTCCGGAAGCGTGCGCCCACCAACCCTCGACCTCACCAACGAAACCCTGGTGCGCGCCCATCTGCACGCCATGTGGCTCGCCCATGTGCGCCTCTCCTTAGGCGATTCCATCGAACAGGTGATTGATACCGAGCAGAGTGGGTTGCCTTTGCGAGAGAACGTTCAGGCGCAAATTCACCTCGGGCCTCAAATGCGAGGCCTGCTGCTTCGGCAAATGCAGGCCGTCCTGCAGTTCGATGAAAACCTCCTCAATCAAACCACCTGGTACAACACAGATTGGCTGGAACAGGTCATTCAGCAGGCGCCCCAAGAGTTCGATAAGGCCTTCGACCGATGGCGCGAACTCTATCAGATAGCCGACGATCAGTTGCGTAGAGCGACAGAATCCCTCTGTAAAGCGCGCAACCGCGATGACCGCAGCGAAGCGGAAAGAAAACAACAGGAGGCGCTTCGCCAACGCGACCTGTTGCTGCAGCAAGGGGTCAGTAACGAAGAGAGTGACTTCTACCCCTATCGGTACCTGGCTACCGAGGGGTTTTTGGCCGGCTATAACTTCCCAAGATTGCCCATCCGTGTTTGGGTGCCGCGCGGCGAAGGAGAGTTTATTGCACGCCCACGCGCACTGGCCATTACCGAGCTGGCACCCGGCAACATCCTCTACCATGAAGGCGGCAAATGGGAGATAACCGCCCTCCATGTGCCGCTAAACGGACTGGCCAGCCGAAGACAAACGCAGCGATTTTGTAGGCGATGCGCCTACTTCTGCGAAACCGATAAAGACCGGTGCCCCAGCTGCGACGCCCTGTTTGATGGTGGCAATAGCCGAGTTATCTCCTTCCTGGAAATGCCCAACGTGAAAAGTCGCCGTATAGACCGCATCACCTCGGAAGAAGAACAGCGCTACGGCCGAGGCTATCGCAACGATATCTATTACCAGTTCGCACCCGAATACCACGCCGACAGCCAAACCGCCTCTGATCGCACCGTGCGCTTGCAGCAGGCCGACGTGGTCGTCGCTTCCGAAGACTACTTTCAACTGCTCTACGCCCCCACGGCCGCCGTCCTTAACCTCAATCGCGGCCCCCGTAAACAGACTACCGAGGGCTTCCGCATCAATTTGAGGACGGGAGAGTTTAAGCAGGAAGACCCCGAAAGCCCCACCATATCGGAAGAAACCGATGTTCAACGCCTTCATCTGGCAGTGAAAGATACCATGAACATTCTGCTTATTCGCCCCAAAACGCCTCTTGAGCTGCCGAAAATGGTAACCCTGCTCTACGCCCTAAAGGCAGGAATAGAACAGGCCTTCCAACTGGAAGAGTCGGAGCTGGACGCTCATCTCATTGGAGGGTCACAATCCCCCCACCTGCTCTTCATCGAAACCTCTGAGGGCGGCAGCGGCGTGCTGCAAAACCTCATCACCCAAAACGACGCCTTCGCCGAAGTCGCCCGCCAGGCCAGCCTCCGATGTCACTTCTCCGAAGAACAGGAAGACCTCAAGCCCGATTGTGTTGCTGCCTGCTACGAGTGCCTCCTAAGCTTCTATAACCAACGGTATGCCAGCAGATTAGACCGCCATCTTGTTCGCGAACTGCTGCACTCTCTGAAGCAGGCCCAGGTGCTTCCGCGCTTTCATCGGCGAGACTACGCCGCCCATTTTCAATATCTCTATAACCTTACCGACTCCCGCTCCGATCTGGAAAGGCGGTTCCTAAAGGCCCTCCAAGCCGGCAACCATCGCCTACCGGATAAGGCGCAGGAGACTATTCCCGCCGTGCCGTGCACCGCCGACTTCTTCTACCAGCCCAATATCTGCATCTTTTGCGACGGCAGCGTGCACGACCAGCCCCAAAACCGCGCCAACGACCAAGCCATTCGCAATCAACTTCTTGAAATGGGCTATCGCGTTATCGTGATTCGTTACGACGAACCGCTCGAAACCCAGATAGACCGTTACCCCGACGTGTTCGGGAAACGTCGCTAAACAAACGGCTTCTCTTTCCGGAAAAGGAGGTTACTTATGCAGCCTGGCTCCATTGTTCAGTGCCGCCAACGGGAATGGGTGCTGCTTCCCGCCGATAACGAGGATGTCTATCTGCTACGTCCACTTACCGGCACGATAGACGATGCGGTGGCGGTGCATAAAGCGCTGTCGGAGCGTGTGGCCTCTCGGCTGGCGCACGAGCGTGTGAGGCCTGCGCGATTCCCCGTGCCAACAAGTAAAGACCTCAACCCAAACGCCAACGCCACCAACTCCTGGCTTCTCTATCAGGCCGCACGACTGCTTCTGCGCGAGGGTGCCACCCCCTTCCGCTCCTTAGGGCGCATCTCCGTTCGCCCCCGCAACTACCAGTTTGTTCCTCTGCTGATGGCCCTAAGGCTGAAACCGGTGCGCATGCTCATCGCCGACGACGTGGGTGTAGGAAAAACCATCGAGGCCATCCTCATCGCCCGCGAGCTGTTTGACCGCGGCGAAATTCGGCGAATTTGCGTGCTCTGCCCGCCTTATCTCTGCGATCAGTGGCAAAAAGAGTTGGAGGAAAAGTTTAACCTCGATGCTGTGGTGGTTCGCTCCGGAACGTTGGGCCGGCTCGAAAGCCGCCTCCCCACCGAACGACTTATCTACGAGTACTACCCCATTCAGGTGATCAGCATAGACTTTATTAAACAGCGGCAATATTGCGACCAGTTCGTGCAGCACAGCCCCGAATTCATTATTGTGGATGAGGCCCACGGGGCTGCCCAGTCCACCAGCACAAACCAACAGCAGCGTCACGAGCTGTTGAAAAAACTGGCGCAAAAACCCAACCAACACCTCATCCTGCTGACGGCGACCCCCCATAGCGGCATCGCCGAAGCGTTTCGCTCGCTGCTAAGCCTGCTGAACCCCGCCTTCAGCGATTACGATGTCGCCAACCTCACCGGCCCACAGCGCATTGAGTTGGCCAAACACCTTGTGCAGCGCACACGAAAAGATATAGAACAGACGTGGAACGAGACGCATAGCTTCCCCACACGCCTTCGCGAGGAGACCGCTTACCAGCTATCACCCGAATATAGAACCCTTTTTGAAAAGACCTATGCCTTCTGCAAAGAGTTGGTTCAAACCGGCGCCACCATGGCCCAACACAAACAGCGCGTGCGCTACTGGGGCGCCTTGGCCCTGCTGCGCTGCGTGATGTCCAGCCCTCAAGCGGCCATCGCTACCATCGAACAGCGCCTTAATAACCCCACCCAGCTGCCGGAAGACGATGCCCTCCTTCCCCAAGCCTATGAGGTCTATATCTACGAATCGAGCGATGATGTAACCAACGACGAACAGCCCACCCCGCCCGTTGAGGCCACCGAGCAGACCTTAGCCGATTCGGAGCGCCGAAAACTGCTGGAACTGAAACGGCTCGCCCAAGCGCTTCACCGCGACCTTAACAAAGACACCAAGCTTCATAAGTGCCTTAACATTGTGGAACAGTTGCTGAGACAGGGCTATGCCCCCATCATCTGGTGCCGATATGTGGCCACGGCGGAATATGTGGCCGAGATGTTGCAGCAAGCGCTGGCCAAAACCCTCCCCACCGCGCACGTGCTCTGCATTACCGGCCGCCAAAACGATGAGGAGCGCCGTGCCCTGATTGACGATGTGGTGGTAGAAAAACCCCACCTCCTTGTGGCAACCGATTGCCTTTCGGAAGGCATCAACCTGCAGGAAAAGTATAACGCGGTGCTGCACTACGACCTTCCCTGGAACCCAAACCGCCTCGAACAACGGGAAGGCCGCGTAGACCGTTATGGCCAGCCTTCGCAAACCGTGAAGGCCATCTCCTACTACGGCCAAGATAACCCCATTGATGGCGTGGTGCTGGAGGTGCTGCTGCGCAAGGCCGATGAAATCTACCGCACTCTCGGCACCCATGTGCCTGTGCCTATGGAGACCGAAACCGTGATGGAGGCTGTGCTTAAAGCGCTTTTCATGCGCAGCTCCCCCGCCTCCTCCCAGCTCACGCTTGACCTCGACCTTTTGGCCAGCGTGCCTCAGGTAGGTTATCTTCAAAAGGCTTGGCAGGAACGCGCCGACAACGAAAGAGTGTCGCGCACACGTTTTGCCCAACATGCGCTTCGGCCTGAGGAGGTTGAACGGGAGTTACAGGCTGCCGATGCCGTTTTGGGCGACCCCGACACCGTGCGAAAGTTTGTGCTAAATGCCGCCCAACAGCTGGGGCTGCCGATACAGCCCGTGCCCAACACAGACATCTATCGTATTCCCCTTGGCGCCGCCGAGGAAACGCATGTGCCTAAAACCGTGCGCGATGTTATTCGGGCTTTCCAGGCCAACCATGCCAAAGAGGACACCTGGCGCATCAGCTTCGTTTCGCCCACGCCTAAAGGCGCGGAGTATGTGGGGCGTAACCACCCGCTTGTGACCGAGATGGCGCGCTATCTGTTTGAACGGGCCATCTCCTCCTCAAGCGCCTCGCCGGCAGGGCGCATAGGGGTTATTCGTACTGATGCGGTAGACCGCCTCACTACCCTTCTCCTACTGCGCGTGCGCTACCTCATGAAAGTTCCCCAAGGCCCCGAACAGCTGGCCGAAGAGGTGCGGGTGATGGGCTATACCGGTGCTATCCAGCGCGAAGGCATTGGGCTGCAGTGGCTAACGACCGAACAGGCTCTGCAGTTGCTGGAACAGGCACAACCGAAGGCAAACATTTCGCTGGAGGAGAAAAAAGAGCTGGCGGACTTCGTGCTAGAGACCATACCCGCGGTTTTACAGGCGCTGCAACCCCAACTGCAGCAGCGTGCCGAGGAGCTAACGGCAGCGCACAAGCGCATTCGTCAACCGCTCGATCTGCCGGTTCGTGGGTTAGCCCTCACCCCCCAACAACCGCCCGATCTGCTAGGGCTGTTTATTCTTCAGCCCTATGTGGCGCATTAAGCCAATCTTTCAGGGAGAAAGGGGGCTAGACAGCAGGTTTTCAAAAGAAAGGTTATCACAGAAAACCACCAATGAACTTGCCGTTCTCCGCTCTCCCAAATTGGGGGAGGGGGGTGGGGGCTTGTAGGGATGGGCTTGCAGAGCTGGCGAGATAAACAACTGTCATTTCGAGCCAAAGGCGAGAAATCTTGAATTTCCATTCCCACCGGTTCTGATGGGTAGGAGTGGGTAGGGCTGACAATCTCGCGGCTCTAGAGGCAGTTAACCAAGCAAGCCTGCCTTGTTCACCCCCTATCCCGGCCTTTCCCCCGATTCGGGAGAAAGGGGGCGGTTGTGGTTAGTTTCCGAAGGGAAGGTTATCATAGAAAACTGCTAGTAAGCTTACTGGTCTCCCCTCTCCCTGTAGGGGGAGGGGTAGGGGGTGGGGCTTGAAGAGCCGGCGATACGCCTGTCCTTTCGATCCGAAGACGAGATCAACAACTGTCATTTCGAGCCGATGCTACACCTGTCCTTTCGATCCGAAGACGAGATCAACAACTGTCATTTCGAGCCGATGCTACACCTGTCATTTCGAGCCGAAGGCGAGAAATCTTAAGTTTCCATTCCTACCGGTTCTGAGAGATGGGGCTGTAGAGACTGCCGACGCCACAGCCCCCCTCTCATCCCCCCGCACGCGGGGGGAAGCTAGCCCTCCTGCGCCCTGTAGGGGGAGGGGAAGGGCGCCCTGCCCCAGAAAATCGCAAGATTTTCTGGGGACCCCAGCGTCGGCCTTGAGGGGATTGAAGGTGGGGCTGCTGACCCGCAAAACAACAACACGTAGGTAAAGGAGGTTCCAACTGTGACAATCGCACCGAAAAAAACGCATCTCGATGAGCAACAGGTAAGCGCCGGAAAACAGGTCAGTGCGGTGCGCCTCGAAGGAGGTCTCTTTAACCCAGACCTCCTCGAACAGATTCGCCAAGAGACCCTAAAGGGGCAGCAGCCCGCCGACTTCGGCCTGCCTCCAAACAGGCGCATCACCGATGAGGCCTCCCGAATCTATGCGGATGCCACGACCTATTGGAAGGTCTTTAAAAAACGTCTTGACGACCTTCCCCCCGACGACCCGGCAACTAGCCTCACCCGCAATAACTGGATGATTCCCTTCCTGCAACTGCTAGGATACGAACTTGTGTATACCCCGCAAGCCCGCCAAATAGATGGAGAGAGCTTCGCCATCTCGCACGAAACCCAGCACCACACGCCGGTGCACATTGTAGGGGCCGGCCAACCCCTCGATGCCAAGCCCTCGCGCGGAGGTCGCTCGCCCCATGCCCTCGTGCAAGAGTACCTTAACCATAGCGAGGCCTTGTGGGGCCTGGTTACCAACGGACGCCGCCTGCGCCTGCTGCGCAACATCTCCGCCGTGCAACGCCAAGCCTACCTGGAATTCGACCTCCAAGCCATCTTCGAGGAAGAGCGCTTCAGCGATTTTCTGCTGCTCTATCGCCTTATGCACTTCAGTCGCCTGCCCCAACAGTCAGATGCCCCCACCAAATGCCTTCTGGAAACCTACTACCAGACAAGCCTGGAACAGGGTGGGCGTGTGCGCGAAAAGCTGCGCACAGGCGTGGAACAGTGCCTCCTTAAGCTGACCAATGGCATGCTGAGGCAGCCGCAAAGCCAGGCCCTGCGGGCGAAACTTCAGCAGCAAAGCCTTACCCCAAACGAACTTTATCGCGACCTGCTGCGCCTCGTCTACCGATTCCTCTTTCTGCTGGTGGCCGAAGACCGAGGGCTTGTTAGCGACCTGCCGCTCTATCGTCGGCACTACGGCATGGCGCGATTTCGCCGCCTGGTGGATAGGCCCACCGCCTACACGGAAGATACCGACCTGTGGTGCTCCCTGCAAGCGCTTTGGATCGCCTTCACCGATCAGCAGCTTGCCGCCATGCTGGGCGCGCCCCCCCTGAACGGCGGCCTGTTTCAAGAGCTTGAAATCGACTCGGCCTGCATCTCCAATCGAGACCTGCTCGAGGCCCTGTGGCACCTGATCTACTATGAGGACGACCAAACACACACCGTCTACCGCGTCAACTACGGCGCCCTGGATGTGGAAGAGCTTGGCTCGGTTTACGAAAGCCTGCTCGACCTGCATCCCGAAATCTCCTCCGGCGACCCACCGGAGTTCTCTTTCAGCCAAGGGCAAGAACGCAAGTCTACCGGCTCTTACTACACCCCGCATGTGCTGGTGCAAGAGCTGGTGCGCTCCGCTCTGGAACCGGTGCTAAAAGACCGCCTCCAACGCGCCGACACGCCCCAGCAAAAAGAGCAGGCCCTGCTGAACCTGCGTGTTGTAGACCCCGCGTGCGGTTCGGGCCACTTTCTGCTGGCCGCCGCGCGCTTCCTCGGCAAAGAGCTGGCACGCATCCGAACCGGCGAGCAGGAGCCAAACCCCGAAGCCCAACACCGGGCCGTGCGCGATGTTATTGCACGCTGCATCTACGGGGTAGATAAAAACCCACTGGCCGTTGACCTGTGCCGCGTCGCCCTCTGGCTCGAATCGCTTACCGGCAAAAACCCCCTAAACTTCCTCGATCATCATATCCGCTGCGGCGATTCGCTGGTGGGCGTGTTCGACCTCGACGTGCTGAAAGAGGGCATCCCCGATGAGGCCTTCGAGCGCGCCAAGAACGACGTTCCTTCCGACGACCCCATCGTGGTGAAGTCGCTGAAAAGCCAGAACCGATCGGCCCGAAAAGGGCAGTTCACCCTGCCTTTTCATAGCGACCCCACGCCCCTAGCGGTCTCCGCCCTCGCCCAACAGGCCGGCCGGCTCACCCAGATGCAGGAAGATACGCTGGAGCAGGTTCATGCAAAGGAGGATAGCTTCCATCAGCTTCACAGCAGCGCGGCATGGCTCTACCTGCAGGAGGCCTGCAACCTCTACACCGCCGCCTTCTTCCAAACGCTTAACCGCGAAAACCCGGCCCCCATCACTACCGAAAGCCTCAATCGCCACCTCCAACACCAACCCGTTGACGGCCGTGTGGTGGGGCTGGCAAGGGAGCTGGCCCAAAAACACAGCTTTTTCCACTGGCCGCTCGAATTTCCGGACGTAATGCAGGAACATGGCGGCTTCGATGTGGTGCTGGGCAACCCGCCTTGGGAGCGCATTAAACTGCAGGATGAGGAGTTCTTTGCCGGCCGCGCCCCCGAAATCGCCAACGCCCAAAATGCCGCCCGGCGAAAGCCGATGATCCAGAGCCTGGCCACACAAAACCCCGCGCTCTATAGGGAATACGGCCAAGCCCTGCACGATGCCGATGTCTACGGCCGTTGGCTGCGCAGCTCCGGCCGTTTCCCCCTCACGGCCACCGGCGACATTAACCTCTACGCCCTCTTCGCCGAGCTGGCCACGGCGCTCGTGCACCCTCAAGGCCGCGCCGGCCTCATTGTGCCCACCAACATTGCAACTGACGCCACCTATCAAAACTTTTTCAAAACTATGGTGGGTCAACGGCAGCTCGTGAGCCTTCTGGATTTTGAGAACAAAGGCCTATTCCCCGGTGTTCACGATAGTTATAAGTTCAGCCTGCTTACCCTCGCCGGCCCCAACGTCGCCAAAAGCTCCACCTTCGCCTTCTTTTGCCACAGCGTGGAGGAGGCGCGCGACCCGGAAAAGCGCCTTCGCCTTACCCCCGCCGATATAGAAAGGCTGAACCCCAACACGCGCACCTGCCCCGTTTTGCGCACTGCCCGTGACGCCGAGCTGTTGAAGGCCCTCTACCGGCGTGTGCCGGTTCTATGGCGCGAAAAGCCCCTCGAATCCAACCCCTGGCAGCTGGATATCATGAGCATGTTTCATATGTCCAACGACTCGCATCTCTTCCTCTCCCAGGCCGAGCCGCAGGCCCTGCCGCTCTACGAGGCCAAGTTGTTCCATCAGTTCGACCATCGCTGGGCCACCTACACTGCGCAGGACGAGATGGAGAAGGACAAGAGGGATACGAGGGACGTAATGGATGCGGAAAAGGCCGACCCGGGCTTTCGCATCGTGCCGCGCTACCATGTGCCGCAGCACGAGGTGAAGGCCAAGCTGGACGCGCACGGCTGGAGCCGGCGCTGGCTGCTGGCGGTGAGAAATGTAACCAATACCACGAACGAGCGAACGGTGATCGCAGGCCTGCTTCCCTATGCGGGGGTAGGCAATAATACGCATGTTTTTCTGCTCGGCGAAACCGGCCTACAGCCCGCCGGCTTCGCCACGGCTTTGGGGCACCGTCCGTGGCCCGCGGCGCAACGCGCGGCCTGGCTGCTGGCCACGCTTAACAGCTTCGTGCTGGACTACATCGCGCGGTGCAAGGTGGGAGGAAGCAATTTAAGCCATTTTTACATTAAGCAGCTTGCCGTGCCTTCGCCCGAAACCTTTCTCGGCTCTACGCCTTTTTATGAGGGCCGTGGGCGCGAGCCGCTGAGGCGCTCTTGGGGCGACTGGGTGGCGGAGCGCGTGCTGGAGCTGGTCTATACCACCTACGATCTTGCCCCCTTTGCCGAAGACCTTTTGGGGCGTGAGCCGGAAGGGCCTTTCCCTTGGGACGAGGAGCGGCGGTTCGAGATTCGGTGCGAACTGGATGCCGCTTTCTTCCATCTCTATCTGCCCTGTGAAAGGGACGGTGGGTGGAGGTGGGCGCCGGAGGGGCAGGACGGCGCTGTTTCGGATGAAGAGGTGGAGGCGTTGCAAAAGCACTTTCCCACCCCGCGAGATGCCGTGGCCTACATTCTCGATCAGTTCCCCATCGTCCGAACAAAGGATGAGAAGCGTTACGGCCACTATCGCACCAAAGAGCGCATTCTTGACTATTACGACGCGATGCGTACGACGATGGCATGGTAGGGGCAGGCGTTGTGCCTACAGCCCCACCCCCTCTAGGGGTGGGAGGGCTGGCTTCCCCCCGCGTGCGGGGGGATGAGGGGGGCTTTGGCCGTCGGCAGTCTCATCAGCCCCTCCCCTCGACCTCAGAACCGGTGGGAATGGAAATTCAAGATTTCTCGCCTTCGGCTCGAAATGACAGTTGTTCATCTCGTCTGTGGCTCTTCAAGCCCCCACCCCCACTCCCCTCCCCCTATCAGGGAGAGGGGCACCTCGCGGTGGGCAACTCAAGGCCGACGCCCTTCCCCTCAGCGGCCAGCCCAGTTTCCGTAATCGTCTCTTTTCTCTGGCCGCTGCATCGCCGTGCGCTAGCACCTCCCGAATCGGGGGAAAGGAGGGGATAGGGGGCGAGCAAGATAAGCTTGCTATGCAATTTGCCTCTAGAACCGAAGCAATGGCAGTTTCTACAGCCTCACCCCAACCCTCTCCCTGTAGGGAGAGGGGAGACCAGTAAGCTAGCGATACAATAAAACTTTAATCTTCTTCCTCTTTTCCAAACTTGAGCCTCGCCACAGCAGCCTCGCTGATTTGGCGGATCACTTCGTGCGGATACTTTAATACAAACTCGTTTGAATAGCGTATAAGGTGATAGCCCAAGGCCTGTAGGTAGCGTGTTCGTGCGTGATCGCGCTCCCGCTGATGTGCATGAATACCTCCATCTAGCTCGATGATCAGTTTGATGCGAGGTGCACAAAAGTCAGCAATGTATCTCCCTATGGGGTGCTGACGCCGAAAATAGAGGCCTTGAACGCGACGACCACGCAACAGGTTCCAAAGTTGCCGTTCCGCAGGCGTCAACTCCTTACGTAACTGCTTGGCAACTTGTTGTATCTGTGGGCTAACTTGCCGGACTCGTTTGAAGTTAGTAGGTTTCATCATTAATTCTAATTCATAAATAGAACATGTTTCTCACATTTTCCTCCCCTCTTAGTAGGGAGAAAGGAAGGGATAGGGGGCGCACAAGGCTGGCTTGCTGGTAAGCCCCCACCCCCCGCCCCTCCCCCAATTTGGGAGAGGGGAGACCAATAAGCTTACTCGCGGTTTCCTTTGATAGGCTGTCTTTTGAAAAACTGGCAAGATAGCCCCCTTTCTCCCTAATAGGGGGAAAGGCCGGGATAGGGGGCGAGCAAAGTCGGCTTACTCCCACGAATTGGCTCTAGAACCGTGAGATTATCAGCCCTCACCCCTACAAGCCCCCACCCCCCGACCCTCCCCCAATTTGGGAGAGGGGAGACCAGTAAGTTCATTGGCGGTTTTCTGTGATAGGCTGTTTGCTGGAAACTAACCACAATCGCCCCCTTTCTCCCGAATCGGGGGAAAGGCCGGGATAGGGGGCGAGTAATGTCGGCTTGCTTTGTTAACAGCCTCTAGAACCGTGAGCTTGTCAGCCCTCACCCCACCCCTCAGAACCGGTGGGAATGGAAACTTAAGATTTCTCGCCTTCGGCTCGAAATGACAGGTGTGTATCTCGTCTTCGGCTCGAAAGGATAGGCGTATCGCCGGCTCTTCAAGCCCTCACCCCACCCCTCAGAACCGGTGGGAATGCAAACGCAAGATTTCTCGCCTTCGGCTCGAAATGACAGGTGTGTATCTCGAAATGACAGGTGTTTGTCTCACGAGAAATGACAGTGGTATCATCGGCTCTTCAAGCCCCTCCCCTCTCTAGGGGTGGGAGGGCTAGCTTCCCCCCGCGTGCGGGGGGATGAGAGGGGGGCTTTGGCATCGGCTTTCTACAGCCCCACCCCTACCCCCATAAGCAAACGAAATGGTTCCCTCTACGGGTATTATAAAGCCGTTCGGGAAGAGATTTTCTTTGCAACGAGAAGAGAGAACCTATGACGCGCTCCTCTGTTCGACGTTTTCAAGCCATCGCTTGGCTTGTGTTCGCCTTAGGGCTGGCCGGGTGCAGAAACCCCGCCGCCGTTTCTTCGCGCACCTCCGGCGCGACCAACGAGGCTTCTCCCGCCGCCTCCGCGCATTACACCCTCAACCTGCCGGAGCCGCCGGAGCCGGCCGTCGCTATTCCCTCCGGCCCCGCCAAACGCCCCTATCGCATCGCGGTCAGTCTGCTTACCCGCGATGATGACTTCTACATTACCCTTGAAAAGGGCCTCCGAGAAGAGGCGGCGAAAGAGGGTGTGCAGCTTACGGTGGAATCGGGCGATAAAGACCTGAACAAACAGATTAACCAGGTGCAGAACTTCGTAGCCCAAAAGTACGATGCCATTATCCTCTGCCCGGTGGATAGCCAAGGCGTTATCTCCGCGGTAGCCCTCGCCAACAATGCGCATATCCCCGTTTTCACGGCCGACATCACCAGCAATGGCGGCAAGATCGTCTCCTACATCGCCTCGGATAACGTGCAGGGCGGGAGGCTTGTTGGAGAGTATGCCGCGAAGAACCTGTTGCATGGCAAAGGCGAGGTGGCCATCCTCGATCTCTCTACGGTGACTTCGGTTCAAGACCGAGTAAGAGGCTTTAAACAGGCCATCGCCCAGTATCCGGGAATCAAGATTGTAGCCGACCAGGACGTCCCCGGCGCCAAACGCGAAAACGCGCTGCCGGTGGCCACCGATGTCCTCACAGCCCATCCGCATATCAATCTGATCTTCGGCATCAACGACCCGGTGGCCCTTGGCGCGCTTTCCGCCCTGCAGCAGCTTAACAACAAAACGGTGATGGTGGTGGGTTTCGACGCCGGCCCGGAAGCGCAAAACTATATCGCCTCCGGCAGCCAATTGAAAGCCGAGGCCATACAGTACCCGCACCTCATCGGCAAAACCGCCATAGATGCGGTTGTTAAAGTGCTTAACGGGGGAACGGTGCCTCCCAAAATCGCTATTCCTACCGGCCTTGTAACCCAGGCCAGCTTCATCAAAAAATAGGCCATCGCCATGCAGCCCATCTCTGTCCCTAAGTCGCGTGAAGAGCAGACCTCCTCCTCGCTAACCTGGAAGCTCGCCTTTTTTGGTGTGAACCCAGGTGTTATGCTGGGCTTTGTGCTGCTGGTTGTGGCCCTTTGGGCCACAACGCCCAGCTTTCGCCAGGTTTCTACCCTTCAAAATTTGCTGCAGCAGGTCTCCCTCAACGTCATCATCTCGGTGGGCATGACGTTTGTCATCATCACGGCGGGCATAGACCTCTCGGTAGGCTCTGTGCAGGGGCTGGTGGGCACCGTGACCGCTTTGGTGCTTATGGCCCCGCCCCTCGTCGCGCGTTTCGGCAGCGGGGTGATGGTGCTGGCCGTTTTGGCCGGAACCGTTGCCGGCATCCTCATCGGGCTGCTTAACGGCCTCCTCGTCGCCTACCTCAACATCCAGCCCTTCATCGCCACGTTGGCCACCATGTGGATATTGCGGGGCCTGGCCGAAGTGCTTACCAACGGCTCCCCGGTTGGCACGGCCATGCCCGGCACCCCGCTGGCCTCGTTGCGCAACAACATCTTGGAACATCAGTTCACCATGCTCGGCATGGGCTATGTGGGGCCGCTCCCCCTTTCCGCTTTGGTCGCGCTGATCACGGTCGTCATCGGGCATATCATTCTCAGCAAAACCCGTTTTGGACGACAGGTCTATGCGCTGGGTGGGAACCCGGAGGCCACTCGGCTCTCCGGCATCAACGTGAAACGGATCCTGCTGATCGTCTATCTGCTGTCTGGACTTCTGTCCGGCATTGCGGCCATCTTACTGATGTCCAAACTGGTAAGCGGTCAACCCACCGCCGGTTCGGGCTTTGAGCTTTACAGTATCGCGGCGGTGGTGCTGGGCGGCACAAGCCTGTTTGGCGGGCAAGGCTCCGTTATTGGAAGCGTCATCGGGGCGCTCATCATCGGCATCATCGGCATGGGCCTCGATCTTCATGGCGTCAGCTCGTTTTGGCAACAGGTCGTTATGGGGGTTCTTATTCTGCTGGCGGTGCTTCTCGACCAGGTGACGCGCAAAACGTCGTATCGCTAATCCGCCTTTAAGGGAGGGGTGCTTATGGGTTTAAGTATTGGAGTTGTAGGTTTAGGCAGTTTTGGCAGCTTATTTGCCGAACTGTTCTGCTGCCATCCGGCGGTTTCGCGGGTGGCCCTCTGCGATCGCGAACCCGACCGCATCGCTCGGCTTGCCAAACAGCCTCTTTTTCAAAAGAAGTTTCGTTCTGAGGACGGCTTCACAAGCCTGGAGGCGCTTTGTAACAGCGACGTAGATGCCGTTGCGATCTTCACGCAGCACTGGCTTCACGCCCCACAGGCCATTTTCGCTATGGAGCGGGGAAAACACGTCTACAGTGCCGTGCCGATCATCTCCCTCCCCTACGGCGATGAGATATTGGAGTGGTGCGAACGTCTTATCGCCACCTGTCGCCGAACGGGCATGAGCTACATGCTTGGGGAGACCACCTACTTTCATCCGGGCGCGATGTTCTGCAGGCGCCAGGCGGCAACGGGAGCGTTCGGCTCGTTTATCTACGCGGAAGGCGAATATCTTCACAGCTTCGATAGCCCCGGCTGCGATCTTCGGGTGGTTATGGCCCATCGCTTGGCAAGCCAGGCCGGCAAGGAGTGGCAGGGGCAGTTAGAGAAATATCGCCAACAAGGCGCCCAAGATAGCCCGATGCACTATCCCACACACTCCACCTCCGGCCCCATCAGCGTAATGCGCGCTCATGCCGTTAAAGTAAGCGCTTGGGGCACGCCCTCCGACGATCCCTACTTCCGCGACGGACTAACCCCCTTTAGCAACGTAACCGCCCTGTTTAAAATGAGCAACGGGGCCACCATGCGCATCTGCGAGCACCGTCACTGCAGCATTCTGCGTGAGACCTTCCGCATCTACGGCACCGATGGCTCCTATGAAAACGGCGTTTGGGTTGCGAAAGAGCGAGCGCGGCCTCTTACGGTGGAGGAGATGCGCGATCCTCTGCCCCCAGAAGTTTGGAACGCCTATATGGCAGGATGTTCCGTGCCCGAAGCCTATTTAGGCCATGAAGGTTCTCACGGCTACCTGGTACATGAGTTTGTATCGGCTTTGGAGGAGGGACGACGGCCTGCCATTCATGCTTGGGAGGCGGTAAGATATACCGTCCCCGGCGTGATGGCCCACAAATCCGCCTTACGCGATGGCGAGGTGCTTGCCGTTCCCGATTGGGGAGACCCGCCTTAATATCCGGCAGCGTGGGCGGCCTGCATCCCCCACCCCCCTCAAGGCCGACACAGGGGTTCCCAGAAAATCGCAAGATTTTCTGGGGCAGGGCGCCCTCCCCCTCAGAGCTTGTGGGAACTGAAACTCAAGATTTCTCGCCTTCGGCTCGAAATGACAGGCGTGGCATCGGCTCGAAATGACAGTTGTTTATCTCGCCTGTGGCACGAAAGGACAGTCGTATCACCGGCTCTTCAGGCCCCACTCCTACAAGCCCCCACCTCCACTCCCCTTCCCCACTTTGGGAGAGGGGCACCTCGCGGTGGGCGTCCTCGCGGACGGCGCCTTTGCGGCCAGCCCAGTTTCCGTAATCGTCTCTTTTCTCTGGCCGCTGCATCGCCGTGCGCTAGCACCTCCCGAATCGGGGGAAAGGACGGGATAGGGGGCGAACGAGATAGACTTGCTTATCAGCCCCCACCCCCCCGCCCCTCCCCCACTTTGGGAGAGGGGAGACCAGTAAGTTTATTGGCAGTTTTCTATGATAATCTTCCCTTCGGAAACTAACCACAATCGCCCCCTTTCTCCCTAATAGGGGGAAAGGACGGGATAGGGGGCGAACAAAGTCGGCTTACTTTGCTGACTTTCTCTGGAACCTCGAGAGTGACAGTCTCACCCATCCCACCCCGCCCCTCAGAACCGGTAAGGATTGAAACGCAAGATTTCTCGCCTTCGGCTCGAAATGACAGTTGTTTATCTCGTCTTCGGCACGAAAGGACAGTCGTATCGCCAGCTCTTCAAGCCCCACTCCTACAAGCCCCCACCCCCCCGCCCCTCAAGGCCGACGCCCTCCCCCTCCCCCTATCAGGGAGAGGGGAGACCAGCAAATGGGGCACGGTCACCGTGCCCCTACAGGCGGTTTCCTTTGATAGGCTGTTTGTTAGAAACTAACCACAATCGCCCCCTTTCTTCCTAATAGGGGGAAAGGCCGGGATAGGGGGCGAGCAAGGCAGGCTTGCTTGGTTAACTGCCTCTAGAACCGCGAGATTGTCAGCCCCTCCCCCTTCCCCTCAGAACCGTTGGGGATGGAAACGCAAGATTTCTCGCCTTCGGCTCGAAATGACAGGCGTGGTATCGGCTCGAAATGACAGTTGTTGATCTCGTCTGTGGCACGAAAGGACAGTCGTACCGCCAGCTCTTCAAGCCCCCACCCCCCGCCCCTCAAGGCCGATACAGGGGTCCCCAGAAAATCGAAAGATTTTCTGGGGTAGGGCACCCTCCCCCTCCCCCAATTTGGGAGAGGGGAGGCCGACAAGATAGGCTTACTCTTGCTCGGTAACCGGTTCGAGAACCCAATCGCTTCGGGAACCTGCCTCCCCTTCTTTACCGTAGTCCAAAAAGGACGTGGTACAATAGTGAGTATGGAAGATAGCGTGCAAAAGGGTGCAGTCGCTCCATTAAGAGAGCAAGTTCAAGAGGAATCCCATCGGGTACGTGCTTTACGACCGGTCTACTTTTACCTTATTGTCTCTGTTGTCTTTTTCAGCGATCAGCTCAGCAAACATTGGGTTCAGACGCATCTGATTCCTGAAGGCCCCTCACGCCCCATTTTCGGCAGCGCGTTTCTGCTGACCCTTACCCATAACACCGGCGGTGCCTGGGGCCTGTTGCCGCGCGGAAACCCGCTCTTCATTGTTTTTGCCGTCGTGGCGGCCATTACCTTGCTCTATGCCTACCATCGCATGCTCCATGTCGATCTGCTGGTAGGCACCTCCTTCGCACTCGCTCTGGGCGGCGCGCTTGGAAATCTCACCGATCGCCTCAGCCTGGGCTATGTTGTGGACTTCTTCGATTTGCGCATCATCCAATGGCCTATCTTCAACATCGCCGATTCGGCAATCACGTTGGGCATTACCCTGCTGATAATCCATTTCCTTGTGTCGCTCTGGAACGATAAGGCCCATCCCCACACGCCTCCTGTTGTTGAACCGGCAGAAGCCTCTTGCTCCGAGCCGATACAGACCGAGTAGACTCTATGCACCCGATACTGTTTCATATTGGCCATTACGCCGTTCACTCCTATGGCGTGCTGATTATGCTGGGGGTGTTGTTGGCCACGCGTTACGCCATGCGCCTGTGTGACTACCGCATGCGCGTTTGCCCCATCGGCTCTCCACGCCGCATTCACCCAGATGTCATCTTCGATGTCGCCTTTTTCGGCGTCATATTCTCCATCATCGGGGCTCGCCTGGTGTTTGTTTTGCTTGATTGGGGCGACTATGCCGCCCATCCATTGGATATCTTTCGCATCTGGATGGGCGGCCTTTCCATCCACGGGGCGATGCTCTTTGCCATTTTTACCCTGCTCTGGATATGCCGAAGTCGCAAGCTCTCATTTTATGCCGTAGCCGACATTGGGGCCACGGCCTGGCCGCTGGGCTATGCCATCGGGCGCATCGGCTGCTTGCTTAACGGATGCTGCTACGGTGCCCCCACCTCCTTGCCTTGGGGCGTTCGCTTTCCCGACGAAGACCACCCCGGTCAGCTTACCCCGCCAAGCCACCCCATTCAGCTCTATGCCACGATCATCAATCTGGGTTTCTTTTGGTGGCTAACCCGCTGGCAAAAGCGTCCGAGGCGTGATGGAGAGCTGTTTTGGGCCTATATTGCCATGTACGGTGCCTACCGGTTCGCCGTGGAGTTCCTTCGTGCCGGTGCCACGTCCACCTATCGCATTCCATCGTTGCACATCACCGATACCCACATCGTAAGCATCCTTATGGTTCTTATCGGGTTGTGGGGTGTGTTCGCCCTGCGACGCCGACGCCCAGCCTACAGCGACACCGAGTTGCCTCCCGATCTCGCTACGGTGCCCTCGCCCGAAGGCTTTCCGCAGGAAAGCGACGGTGCCGACCTAAAGGAGCCGGTAGCCACCGCATCGCAATCGGAAACATCTCCTCCTCTGGTGAAACCCTCTGTCAAGGAGAAGCCCTCATGAGCCGAAAAGTTGTTGGAATTACTTGTGGAGTAGCGGAGGCGACGGGGACTTCGGGTCTCCGTCATGTTCTTAACGATGCCTATGTTCGCGCTATCGAGGAGGCCGGCGGCATTCCGGTGGTGCTTCCCAGTCTCTCCTCGCCTTCACCAGAGGCGTGGATGGGCTATCTTGACGCGATAGATGGCCTGTTGCTGACCGGAGGAGCCGACATAGACCCGGCCCACTACGGGCAAGCTCGCCACGCGAAGCTCGGTGAGGTGCAACCCATGCGCGACGCCACCGAAATTCCGCTTGTTCAGCAGGCCCTAGAACGAGACCTGCCTATCTTGGGCATCTGTCGCGGCATTCAGGTTCTGAACGTGGCCTTGGGAGGAACGCTGTATCAAGACCTACCAAGTGAATCTCCCTCTGAAATTCATCACCGGCAGACCGACTTGGGCTACAAACGCAGCGATTTCAGCCACTCGATCATCATCGAGCCAGATAGCCGCCTGGCTTCCATTGTGGGCTGTAGGGAGATGAAAGTAAACTCGCTGCACCATCAGGCGGTGCGCGACGTGGCACCGGGCCTAAGGGTTGTTGCCCGTGCCCCCGATGGGGTGATTGAGGGACTTGAGTCGGATCGACACCGTTTCGTCCTGGCCGTGCAGTTCCATCCGGAAGAGACGGCCGTTCACGACCACCATTCCAAACGTCTGTTTGAAGCCTTCCTTGCCGCATTGTGCGGTTGTGGTTAGTTTCCAAGGGAAGGTTATCACAGGAAACCGCCTGTAGGGGCACGGTGACCGTGCCCCTTTTGCTCATCTCCCCTCTCCCTGATAGGGGGAGGGGAGTGGGGGTGGGGGCTTGAAGAGCTGGCGATACGCCTGTCCTTTCGTGTCAAAGACGAGATCAACAACTGTCATTTCGAGCCGAAGGCGAGAAATCTTAGGTTTCCATTCCCACCGGTTCTGAGGGGAAGTGGGAGGCGCTGACAATCTCGCGGTTCTAGAGAAAGTCAGCAAACTGAGCTTATCTCGTTCGCCCCCTATCCCCTCCTTTCCCCCGATTCGGGAGAAAGGGGGCGGTCAAGGTTGGTTTCCGAAGGAAAGGTTATCGTAGCAAACCACCGATGAGCTTACTGGTCTCCCCTCTTTCCAATGGGGGAAGGGGGGGCTTGAAGAGCGGGTGAAATAAACACCTGTCATTTCGAGATACACACCTGTCATTTCGAGCCGAAGGCGAGAAATCTTGAGTTTCACTTCCCACCCGTTCTGAGGGGGTGGGGGCTTTGAAAGAAACGGTTCTGGCCTTGAGTTGGCCACCGCGAGGACGCCCACCACAAGGTGCCCCTCTCCCATTCGGGAGAGGGGATGACGAGCCTGCACAGAAAGGACAGTAGAAAGTAAGGTCAATCGGTTAGATTACTGTGGCTGCTGCTGTTGGGCGAGGGCCACATCGTCCAGCGTGTTCGGGTTGAAGTAGAAGGGCTTGCCCAAAAGGCTTTGCCACTGCGCGCGCTGTTCGGGGGTAAGAACGGCAAGCGCCTTATTGCCGTATTCGACGCGCGCCTTATACATCTTGGCTTCGGCCTGCCGGGCCCGATCGGGCAATGTGGCCATGATCTGCTGTAGTTGAGACGGGTCAAAACGGGGCGGCCCTTGAGGGCCAGGAGCAGGCTGTTGCCCCGGCACAGCTCCGTTGGCTTCCGCTGTATTTGTACTCGTGTTTTCGGGTTGGAAGAGGCCCATCAACGTTTGCCGCTGCAGTTGTCGAAAATCGTTGGCGATCTTTTTAATGGCCGTGCGTTGGTCAGGCGTAAGGTTCAGCTTATCGGCCACCTTGTCGTCCGACAGCGCCATCGCGGTTCTCCATTGGAGGTCGAGCTGATGCAGGCGGTTCTTTTGCCAGTCGTTCAGAACGGCCTCAAGCTTGGCATCCTCCTGATCGGTTATTTTGGCTACCGTGGCCTCCATCTGTTGACCCTGCTGTTGGAAGAAGACCCTTCGCTCTTCCGGGGTCATGTCACGAAAGTTCTGCCGGTTCTGCTGGATGTTTTGTCGCCACGCGTCGGCCACCTGAGTGAACGTGTCGCGCTGCACGCCCACGATGAGCTGGTTCAACTGGTTCTGTTGATCGCCGCTGAGCAGCAGCTCATGGCGCACATCGTCACGTCGTAGCAGAAGGGCTTCATTCGAGCGTGTGGGGTCGAGGAACAGCGGCCCTTGTTGAGGCAGCCGGCTCATAACATTTTGAAACATCGCAAAGCCCGCCTGGAACTGCTGCCTGAAGTTACGCCCCTGAAAGTTTCCTCTTTGTCTGCCAAAGCCCTGATAGGGGGCGCCGCCGGCGCCTTGATAGGGGTAGCCTTGGAGGTAGTAGTTTGGATAGTTGTAGTAGCCTCCGAAAGGTACAGCCCACGGCAAGAAGAAACCCGTCGTCGGCGTCCAATAGCCGTTGAAGGGCGCCGGTGTGTACACATAGTTATTTTTATTTCCATTGGGAGGCGGTATGATTTTTTGTGCCTTTACCGCCGATACGCCGAAAGCGATACCGATCCCTAGGAGGGTCGTAATAAGTAGACGCTCCGCTCTTTTCATTTCTGCTCTCCCTCCGCAACTCATAGCAGTTCGTTATAACCTAGGCTAGAAGATGCTTTTCTACTTTATTAGACGACTCGGCGGCAAAAAAGTTTTCTGTAATTGCATGGCCTCTATTCAGGGATAGAAAAAAGCGCCTTATGTCTGCCTTTCTCTTCCTAATTAATCATGGGAGGGGTTGCCCATCGCGTGGTTCTAGAGGCAAATTGCATAGCACGCCCACCTTATTAGGTGCCCCTCCCCCTGCCCCCTGTAGGGGGAGTGGGGGTGAGGGGCTGCAGGCGAGATCAACAACTGTCATTTCGAGCCGATGCCACACCTGTCATTTCGAGCCGAAGGCGAGAAATCTTGCGTTTCAATTTCCACCGTTCTGAGGGGCGGGGTGAGGGCTGACAATCTCACGGTTCTAGAGGCAGTTTGTAGAGCAGGTCGGCTTCGTTCGCCCCCTATCCCGGCCTTTCCCCCGATTCGGGAGAAAGGGGGCGGTTATGGTTAGTGTCCGAAGGAAAGGTTATCATAAGAAACTGCTAATAAACTTACTGGTCTCCCCTCTCCCTGATAGGGGGAGGGGATAGGAGGTGGGGGCTTGAAGAGCCGCAGGCGAGATGAACAACTGTCATTTCGAGCCGATGCCACGCCTGTCATTTCGAGCCGAAGGCGAGAAATCTTGCGTTTCCATTCCCACCGTTCTGAGGGGCGGGGTGAGGGCTGACAATCTCACGGTTCTAGAGCCAATTCGTACAGCAAGGCTATCTTGCTCGCCCCCTATCCCCTCCTTTCCCCCGATTCGGGAGAAAGGGGGCGGTTATGGTTAGTGTCCGAAGGGAAGATTATCATAGAAAACTGCCAATGGGCTTGTTGGTCTCCCCTCTCCCCAATGGGGGGAGGGGAGTGGGGGTGGGGGCTGAGGGATAGGAAGTGGGGCTTAACGGTGCGTTTGCACCTGGTTGGCTCGGCGTGCTTGTGAGGTATTCTATTCCCTGTGTGTTGGCAGTAGGGAGGTCAAGAAATGTTAGAGGCGATACATCGGGCCGTGCAGGAGCAGATCGAAAGGGTGTTGCCGGAGGTAATCCGGCTGCGCCATCATCTCCATCAAAATCCTGAGCTGAGCTATCACGAAAAAGAGACCTCCCGGCTGGTGGCTCAAACGCTGGGGCGCCTCTCTTTGGATGAAGTGCGCGAGGGCGTGGGGGGTTTTGGAGTGATCGGCGCTTTAAGGGGAACGGCTGAAGGGGCTGCTAACGGCCCAACCTTTGCCCTTCGCGCCGATATGGACGCTCTGCCCATTCAAGAAGAGAATGAAACGCCCTATCGCTCTTGCCGTGATGGGGTGATGCACGCCTGCGGCCATGATGGCCATACGGCCACTCTCTTGGGCACGGCGATGGTGCTTTCCGCCCTGCGCCCCCTGCTGCGAGGAGCCGTCCGATTTATTTTTCAACCTGCGGAGGAGGTCGCCGGCGGAGCCGAGAAAATGTGTGCCGATGGCGCGATGGAGGGGGTAGATGCGATCGTCGCCCTCCACGGCTGGCCTGGACTGGAGGTGGGGCAGATCGGGGTGCGCTCCGGCCCCATGATGGCCTCCGCCGATACCTTCGATATCGTTATAGAGGGTCAAGGTGCGCACGCGGCCATGCCGCATAGTGCCGTTGACCCCATCGTTATAGGAGCACAGATCACCCTGGCCCTGCAAACGCTTGCTTCGCGCGAGATCAACCCCATTGAGCCGGTGGTGGTGACCGTCGCCCAGTTTCATGCGGGCACGGCCTACAATGTCATCCCCGGCAAAGCCACCCTGAAGGGAACCGTGCGCTGCCTTAACCCGGAACTTCGCAAAACGATGCCGGAGCGCATCGAGCGGCTGGTGGCCGGCATCTGTCGTGCTTTGCGTGCCAACTATCATTTCAGCTACGATTTCGGCACTCCGGTTACCAACAACCACCCGGCCATCGTGGGTTTGGTGGAGGAGGTCGGGCAGGAGCTGCTAGGCCCGCAAAACGTCATCCCCCTCGAGGCGCCCTCGATGGGAGCGGAAGATTTCGCCATCTATCTGCAGCATGCTCCCGGGGCCATGTTTCGCCTTGGTGTGGGAAAGCAGGTCACTCCCCTGCACACCCCCACCTACGATTTCGGCGATGCCCCCTTGCCCTACGGAATCGGCATGTTTTGCCACCTCGCTATTCGCTATCTTCAAAACGCGCCCATCGGCGCTTAAGGGCTATCGTTAGGCAATGACTTTAGAACGTCTTCTCGATCTCACGGAGTGCCCACCACCGCCCGATCAGCTTTATGTGCATATCGCCTTTCCCTCGCCGCCAGACCATCGCCCTTATGTCTACCTGAACATCGTCTCTACGCTCGACGGCAAGATCGTGGTTGGAAAGCCTCACGGCCCGGCGAAGGGCGTTGGAGGGCCAACCGATCAGCTGCTTTTTCGGCGCCTACAACGCACGGCCAATGCCGTTATCATCGGCAGCGGCACCCTGCGGGCCGGCCCCGTCATCTATCCTCCCAACCTTCCACGCTATGTGGTTACACGCACCGGCGATCTCCCCCTCGAAAATCGTTTTTTTGAGACCACACCGAAGCAAACCTTTGTGATCGCCCCTCAAAGCCTGCCATCCCATGTGCAAACCCACCTGCGGTCGGTGGCGACGCTGCTTCTGTGTGGGGAGGAGGAGGTGAATTTGGCAGAGGCCTTCCGGCGTATGCGGCAGGAACAGAACGTTCGCTATCTGCTTTGTGAGGGCGGTGGCCTGTTGAACGAGGTCTTGCTTCGTGAGGGCTTGGCCGACGAGTTGTTTCTCACCCTCGCGCCCAAACTGAAGGGCGGAGATCACCTACCGACACCGGTCGGCGGTGTGGGTTTTCCTCCCGATTTCTATCTCCGTGCTCACCTGCTTTCCCTTTATAGGGATGGAGATGAGCTTTACCTGCGCTACCGGTTAGAGCACACGCCGGTCTCTTGGCGAACGGAAGGCGCGTAGGGCTTACGTGCCGCTGTAACCTAGCTGGCCAGGCTCTAACCCTCCCCTAAGGCCTTTTGAAATAGGGCGCGCAGATCGTAATTGTAAAACTCTGCGACGTTCACCTGGCCGGTAGACTCCTGCGTTTTTTCCACACGGAGATGGAAGGGCGGGGATAGCTGCAAAGGCGGGAAGGACGCTCTCTTTTTAGAAAGGCGCTCGACAACACGGCGCGACTGCTCTTCGATGGCCTGAAGAACTTCCGTGCGTGGGTGAAGGATGGCGCCCTCTTCGCTGGTAGCCTCCTTAACGACCACCGTGTGGCAGGGCAACAGCGCGCGGGCTTCTTCTGCGGTCCGATCGTCTCCGCTCACAAGCGTTACGGGCACACCCCACAGGCCGGCGATGGCGGCATCAACGGCTATCTCGCCTATCTCTTGGCCGTTGAGCCATAGGCGCATGCCCTCCTCCCAAGTGTGTGCCAACACCGCCGGAGAGGTTCCTGCTTTGGCGTGATAGCCTATAAGGAAGAGGGCGTGAAAGGTGGAGTGAAGTTTGGGAAAACGGGTAGGGCGCGTTCGGCCTGCCACGAGATAGACACCTGCGGGCAGCGCCTCCCAATGCAGGTTGATGCCACGCGCATGGGCATCCTTCACGTAAAACTCGGTGGCGCCCGCCTGGCGGGCCCCTTTGATGGCGGCCAATACCTCTTCGGTCGCCCATAGGCAGGTCGTCGTGTAACTTGGATGGTTGGGCTGCACCTGTTCGGGGCGCACCACCCCGCCGATCCCCTCCAAGTCCACACTAATGTAAATCCGCATTGTGATCCTTCTGTGAAGTTCAGTTTGTGATCTATATTAGCCGTTCTTGCCTTGCTTTGGGAAGAGCCTCGTCGCAGACGCCGATAGAAGGTCGCAAGGACGCGGAGGCGATGAGAAGATGGTAAAATAGAAGAGTCGAACCTTTCAGTGAGGAAGTGAGAGTGATCGAACACCTCGTGCTGTTTCGATGGAAAGAGGGCGTTTCGGAGGCGACGATAGAGGAGGTGATGCGCCGCTTGCAGAAGCTACCCCAGCAGATCGAGGGCATCCTCGAGCTGAACTGCGGGCGCGATTTCTCCGGCAGATCGCAAGGATACACGCACGCGCTTCGCGTGCGCTTTAGAGACCGCAAAGCCCTTGAAACCTACGGGCCGCATCCGGCGCATCAAGAGGTCGTGCAAAAGCTTATTCTGCCGAATGCTGCCGACATCCTCGCGTTCGATTTTCAAATTGAATAATTTAACTTATCATTGAGGACGATGACGTATGCGTATTCCAGAACCTTATCCTTCCTTATCCACTCTCATGACCCTCATCGGAGAGGCCGGACAACGGTTGGCCGAGATCGAAGCCAGCGAAGGCTCGGCCGGCAACATTTCCGTCTATCTCGGCTGGGAACTAGACCCTACGGACGAATTCCCTCTCAGTGAGCCTTTTCCCCTCCCAACAGCCGCCCCGGAGCTGGTAGGCCACGGCTTTTTGGTAACCGGAGCCGGCAGAAGGCTGCGCGAGATCATCCGTAATCCGCACGCTAATCTGGCCTATCTGCGCATTGAGGAGGGAGGGCGGCAGGGGACGCTCTATACGGCGCGGGAGCGTCTGTTTAAAACACCGACCTCCGAACTGAACTCGCATATCGCCGTGCATCGAGACCAGGTTACACGAAACGGCCTGAATTTTCATGCGCTCGTGCACGCCCAACCCTTCCATCTGGTCTACCTAAGCCACATTGCCCGCTATCAGGATTCGCTCTACCTAAGCCGCCATGTTCTACGCTGGCAGCCCGAATCCATCGTCAACATTCCCGATGGCATCGGGTTTTTGCCCTTCATGCTCCCCGGTTCCCCGGAACTGATGCTGGGGAATGTGCGGATGATGCGCGATCACCGCATCGTGGTGTGGGGCAAACATGGAGTGCTGGCCCGCTCCGACGTCTCGGTGAAACGCGCGTGCGACCTTATTGAATATGCCGAAACCGGGGCCCGCTACGAGTACATGAACCTTACCAACCATGGGCTTGCCGATGGTCTCTCCACCCATGAGCTTCGCATGATATGCGATGCCTTCAATGTGGATCAACATATCTTCTGAACAAAGAGAAGCCCTATGCGCATTCTTGCGCGCTACCTGCTACGCGAAATGACGGTGCCCTTCCTCATCGGGCAGGCCACCATCGTTCTGCTGCTCACCGGTTCCGTGCTTTACAACAATGCGCAGGTTTTCCTTCAATTTCAGGTTCCGCTGACCTACATTGTGCGCATCACGCTCTTTTTTATCCCGTTTTTGGTGCATATGACCATGCCGGTGGCCATGGCCGTGGGGGCCTCGCTTGCGGTGAGCCGCCTGAGCCGCGATTCCGAGATCACCGTGTTGCGCTCGGCAGGTATCAGCGTGATGCGCATCTTTACCCCCATTTTCGTCATCGGGTTTGTGGTCTCGGTGGTGGACTTCTATTTTGGAGAGACGGTGGTGCCGGCCTCGATTATCCGCTATCAGGAGGTGGTGGGAGAGCTGATCACCCATCTGAAGTCGCTTACGCCCCTGGCCGGCCAGTCGTTCGTCTCTTCCGATCAGAACTATGTGGTGGGAGTAGGCTCTATGATAGCCCGCAGGGGCTATATCGAGCTGCACGATGTGGAGATCAACGCCAGCGCACGCCTTATCGGCAGTACACAGCCGTTTGTGGCAATCGCCTCTTCGGGGCGCTATCAGAACGGTGTCTGGACGCTCTACCGTCCGCTTATCATCTCTTTCGACCCCGAACACCCCGATCGCCCTCTGCTGAGTTGGCCGCAGGAGGTTCGTTACACCATTCCGGCAGACCCCCAAGCGTTTCAGAACGGCATGGTGTTGCAGATGCCTATGGGGCAGCTGGCCACCTCCTCCATGTTGACTCTGCACCAGCTTGGCCGGCAGATCGCGGCGGAGCGTGCACGGCACATCACCGACTATCGGCTTATTTTGGACTACTACTTTAAACTCTCGGTGCCCTTCTCCTGCCTGGTGATGGCGCTCTGCTGCCCTCCCATCGCCATGCGATTTGGGCGCTCCGGGGGGTTTGGAGGCACGCTGCTCTCCATCTGTCTCGTCTTCGTCTACTGGAACACGCTGCTCCTGTCCCGCATTTTAGGCTCTCCAGGCCCCCAGGGCAGTCCGCCTCTGCTGCCGCCTTTGGTGGCCGCTTGGTCTCAAAACGTGCTGTTCTCCGCCTGGGGCCTGTGGATGATCGTTCGTAGTGAATAGCCTTTAAGGAGGTTTTTATGCCACGTATCTCTCTTTCCGATGACCCCTATACGTCGCTTTATGCCGATAAGGGGTGGCCCGACTTCGGCTCCTGGCCATGCCGATGGATTGCCCTGCCGAACCCTGGCGTACCGCCGTTTGTGGTGGCCTACCGATGCCGCTTTGAACTCAACGAACCGGCAACTCTGCGCTTTCATGTAACCGCCGATGAGCGCTACGACCTGTTTCTGGATGGGGTGCGCATGGGGCGGGGAAGCGAACGAGGCGACGTGTTACACTGGTTCTTTGAGACCTACGAGGAGACCCTCCCTGCGGGGCCTCATGTGTTGGTGGCGCGTGTGTGGACTCTGGGGCAACGAGCGCCCTATGCCCAGATGAGCCTACACCACGGCTTCTTACTCTCCCCTCAAGAGGAACCGTTTTACGACCTTATCGGCACCGGTAGAGCGGTGTGGGAGGGCAAACGGCTGGGGGGCTATACGTTCCTAGACCCGCTGGCGGCCTGGGGGACCGGAGATAACCTGCTCCTAGAGGGCACGGCGTTTTCTTGGGGGTTTGAACGCGGTGAAGGTGATGGGTGGCTACCGGTGGAGGCGCTGGAAGCAGGGGTGGATGCCAAGCGGTACGCAAACGACCATGCCCCGATGCACCTGCTGTTGCCGGCCGCCTTGCCGCCTATGATGGAGAGAGGTTGGGAGCGAGGGCGGGTACGGCATGTATCCGCGGTGCCCTCTCTGCAGACAAGCTCTCTGCCGGTGCGTCAGGCCGATCACCTGGCGGAGGAGGCGATGGCCTGGCAGCAGCTTTGGAGCGCGCAACAACCCCTCACCGTTCCCCCACACACGCGACGCCGTGTGCTTTTCGACCTGGAAGATTATGTGTGCGCCTATCCGGAGGTTGTGGTGAGTGGCGGACGGGGCGCGACCCTGCGTCTCCACTGGCAGGAATCGCTTTTCAACGAGCCGGATGCCAAAACGAAGGGCGATCGCAGCGCCATTGAGGGCAAATATTTCGTAACGCTTTGGCACTTAAAAGAGGGGATTGGCGATACGTTTCTGCCCGATGGGGGGCGTTCGCGCCGTTTCGACACCTTATGGTGGCAGGCAGGCCGCTACCTTGAAATCGCCGTCGAGACAAAGGAGGAGCCTCTGCTGCTGGAGAGCCTTAGGCTTTATGAGACGCGCTATCCGCTGGAGATGGAGAGTCGGTTCTCCTGTTCCGATGCGCGTTTAGAGGAGGTGACGCCGTTGGCGCTGAGGGCGTTGCAGATGTGCTCTCATGAGACCTATATGGATTGCCCCTACTATGAGCAGCTGATGTATGTGGGCGACACGCGCTTAGAGGCTTTGGTAACCTATGTGATTACCAAAGACGACCGTCTGCCCCGCAAGGCGCTTCGGCTTTTCGATGCCAGCCGTCTTCTTAACGGGTTAACGCAGTCGCGCTACCCATCGCGCGTACAGCAGATTATTCCGCCCTTTTCGCTTTGGTGGGTGGCGATGATCTATGACTACGCTTTATGGCGCGGCGATCCGCCCTTCATTCGTTCGCTGCTTCCTGGCGCCCGCGGCGTTATCGAGTATTTTCTCACGCATCGAGGGGCCGATGGCCTGATGCGCGGGCCGCTCGGTTGGAACTTCTTGGACTGGGTGCCAGCTTGGAGGCACGGAACCCCACCGGACGGGCAGTGGGGGGTGAGCGCCTCGTTGAATTGGCAGTTGGTTATGGCGCTTAAGATGATGGAAGCTCTGGAACGCTGGCTGGATGAACCGGAGCTTGCAGCACGCTATAAGCGGCTTGCAGAGGAACTGGCTTGGGCAACGGACAAGCACTTTTGGGACGAAGAGCGCGGTCTTTATGCCGATGATCTGGCGCACACCTCTTTCTCCGAGCATGCGCAGTGCCTCGCTTTGCTGAGCGGACTCCTGCCGCAGGAGCGTCACGCGCGATTAGGAGAAACGCTTCTTCCCGCAGCCTCTGTTCCCGCGACCGAACTTCATCGAACGACCATCTCGTTTACCCATTATCTTTTTGAAGCCTATCGTGTTTTGGGACGACCGGATGCGCTTTTGGAGCGGTTGGCGCTTTGGTTCGACCTCAAAACCATGGGGCTTTGCACCACCATTGAGATGCCCGAGCCGACGCGCTCCGACTGCCATGGTTGGGGAGCGCATCCCCTCTACCACTATTTCACCACGTTGCTCGGCATTCGTCCGGCACGTTTTGGGTTCGACCGCGTGCGCATAGCCCCACAACCGGGGCCGCTGAAATCGCTTGCAGGGGTGCTGGTACATCCCAAGGGGGCTATAGAGGCCGAGTTCAATTTTGCTGAGGGCGCCCTTCGCGGACGTGTGGCGCTGCCTGAAGGGGTCAAAGGCACGCTTGTATGGGGTGGGCGAGAGCTGCCGCTGCTTGCCGGCGTGCAGGATGTGAGGCTTTAAGCGGCTGCCATGCGCTAGGAGCTTTTAACGTAGTGGCGCCAGGAGTGTTTGGGCTGCCAGCCGAGGAGGCATTTCGCCTGACTGCAGTCCACGAGGGAACGGTAGGGGTTTTCGGCGAGGTAGGCCGTTTTATCCTGTTGCCAGGGATGATCGGGGAAAAAGCGGCGAACGGCCTCTTCGGTGGGAATGGGCAGGCCGGTGTCGTCGGCGGTGAGAAGAAAACCGGCATGGAGAAAGCCTTGTGCGGTGAGGGCGAGCAGTCCCGCTTGGCACACGTCGCGCACGTCTACATAAGCAAAAAGCTCGGTGCTATAACTTTGCCAACGCCCCTCTTCGGCCGGAAACCAATGACCGGCATAGTGGTCTTCACGGGTCACAAAGGTGGGACGTAAGCAGGCGGTCACCATGCCGTAGCGCTCGGAGTAGGAGCGGCAGGCCTCTTCACCCAAATGTTTTGAGAGCTGGTAGGGCGTCATAGGGTGATGAGGATGAAAGTCGTCTACGGGCAGGTAGCGCGCCTTGCCGAATCGGCCTACGCAGCCGATAGCATTGATGCTGGAGTAGAACACAACGCGCTCGATTTCAGCTTCGTGCGCCGCGATGAGTACGTTCAAGGTGCCGCGCACATTCACATCCAGCACATCCGCCTCGGCGCCATAGCGGTCGTTGGGGATTGCGGCCAAATGGATGATGGCATCCATGTCCTGCACCGCTTTGCGTAATGCGTAGATGTCACGAATGTCACCGGGGATGTGTTCCCACTCGCGGTGGCGCGCAGAGCGCTGATCGAAAGTTCGCACCTCATGGCCGGCTTCCAACAGGGTGGCCACCTGAGCCTGTCCGATAAAACCTTCGCTACCGGTAACGAGCACGCGCAACGCTGTTCTGTCCTTATAGGCAAATGGTTTGAAACGGTTACCGAACCGAAATCTGTCTTCCATTATACCCGCGCACCGGCTGTTTAGACGATGCGCTTCGCATTTAAGAAAGAAATTTCATGAACTGCCACAGGTGGCACAATTTGAAAAATCTCTCTTTTGCTCTTAAGGGCAGGGGAGGTTCTGCCGAAAATCTGTTTGCGTCCTGCCGGTGGGCGTTGGCCCATCCGTCCATCGGCAGGGCTTCTGCGTTTCGGGCTACTTCCGTTTTGCTTTTTCGAGGCACTCTAGGGCGGCCCCAAAGAAGCCTAGCGCGATACCTATCTCCACAAGCCCAAGCACGATGCGCCCTAACTTCGGTTTCAGGCTACGAAAGAGTTGTATCGCCGACTGCCAAGGCGATGAAGGCTTAGGCAAGGGTTTTAGGGGGAAGTGCCAGGGTAGCGGATTGGGCAGAGGCATTAAAGGGAGATTCTGCGACGGAGAGGAGTCGGAGAAAGCTAGGCGTGTGGCCGTCCATATAACAGGGTAGGCCTTGGCAGGGGAGCCAGCACTCGGCGCTGTGTACACCAGGCCGCTTACCTCGCCATTGTCGTTCACCCCTTGTGCGACGGAGCTTGTGAAGCTATCGGATGAGTTGGGTGGGGTCGGTTGAATCTGTTGGAGATCGGTGAACTGCCATTGCCCTGAATCTACATCGAGATGCCATAGCAGGGCATGTTGCGTTGCGCTTTGGTTCTGAGGGTCGGAATATCCAACTCCGACGACGTAGTTTCCGGCGATTTGAAAGGCCTCGCCATACCATCCGGGCGGTAGGGGAAGCTCGTCGCAGGAGGTCGAGGGCGTGGATAGGGAGGAGATATCGGAGGGCACTCGCCATAGCAAGGGATGGTTGTTGCCTTGGGCATCTACCCCATATCCTACGACGGTGTTTCCGTCTATGGCCTGTGCATAGGAATCGGTGATGTCTAGATACACAGGGATAGCGAGAGAGAGATCGCAATGCCAAAAGGTTGTGTTATCGCTGGCAAGCTGCCATAACATGGCGTGCTGTTTGTTGTCCGCAAGCAGTTGGGCATAGCCCACAATCCTAGAAGAACCGACGACTCCGGTCGCACAGCTGTTTGCGTAGCCTTTCGGGTTGATGAGGAAAGGCCCTTTGTAGTTGTTGGAGCTGTCTTTTTCCCAAAATGCGGCTGAGAAGTGCGTAAGCTCTTGACTCACGGTGCCCACAACCAGCGAAGCATCGCAGTCATAGACATCATAAGTGCCGGATGGCGGTTTCGGAAGCGGATGCTCTTCCCAGTTGCCAGTTTGCACGTTTTTGATCCAAACCGAAAAATGGTTATTCAATGGACCTAAGAGGCTGCCATTTCCCACAATGAGGCAGCCGCCGTGGGCGACTATTGATGGGAGGGGCAGAGATATCCATTCGGATAAAGGGATGTTCTCTGTGGTGACCGGCACGTTATTCAGATGCCATAGCTCCATCGCAACATGGGAGGTGGCAGAGTCTTTAGCCAAAATCACCGCCAAATCGCCGTCGAGCAGGCAATCGGAGAGAATGGGGTTTTGCGAAAGAAGATAGGCATGTTGAGGGGGTGAAGGCGTTCGTGTGATGGGGGCAGCGTTCGCGTGTGATAGGCCGATGATCCATCCCAGGCAAGTAATGAAGATTCGGGTGAGTTTCACGGCGAAGCCATCAGGCCGTTGTAAAGGGGTAGCTCTCATCGTCCGTGTTTCCTTTCAGAGCGTGCGTATGCCGAGCACAAACAGGGTTAGGGCGATGAGGAGGTAGAGGATTCCCTGTAGCTTTTTAGCCTGATAAGGCGTGTTATGCTTTTGGATGGCCTGTATGAGGCCGTAAGTAACGCCGTAGAAAAAAAGCGGGAGCCAAATGCTTTGAATGGAGATGACCGATTGAAGGATGAAAGCAAGGGAGGTAAAGGCGCTGACGACCAGGCTAAGCGCTGCGGCTATGAGCCAAGGCTGTACATTTTCCTCCTCTGCTTTCTCTTGTTGCTTTTTCTCTTTATTCTCACCCTTCAGCGCCAAGGCGAAAGCCCAGCTCTCTACGGCCCAACGGGCTGCTTCCGGTGTCATAGAGCGATTTGTAGTAAGCTTCTGGGTCATTTTATTGATCAGCCCTTCAAGCGCTTGATCGCTTTTAGCGGAGAGCAGCTCTTTGGGCACGTCCTCTTCCAACGCCATCATCAAGGCGTTTACCTCAGGCTTGTGCATTCCGCGGGCGTAGTCGCACAGAAGGGCACGACAACGCCTGCTCTCTTCGTGGATGGCGGTACCGTAGGTGCTTACGATATCGGCCAGTATTTTGCGCACTGAATCGTCGTATGCCATAAGCTCTGTTCCGTTCCTATTGTGAATAGCCGTTGTGTTTCAGTCGCTCCTTATAGATGTAGGAGGTGATGCCCGCACTGATAAGAATGCCCAGCAGGCCAAACGGGGAATCCCAAAGACCGTGGAGCAAGACAACGATGAGGAACGCTTTTAAGAAACGCGGGTCTTTCACGGCCTTTTTAAGACTGCGCCCGCTTTCCCAAAACGCCGCACAGAGAATGCCCGTCCAAAGACAGTGGCCGTATGGGGAGAGCAAATTGCGGAAGATCAGGTTCAACAGCATGGCAACCAACCCTTGCTGCGAAAGATTAGGCAAGATGAGGACCCCGCCAGGTATTTTCTTTTCGAGAAGAGTAAGCGAGTTGTGAATGAAGATGTCAAGCCCATAGCCGGCAGTCTCTGCCACGGCAAAGCCAAAACCGGCGGCCGTTCCAATAATCAGGCCGTCCATGGGTTTATCGTATACGGGGTGTTTCCAGCGCCAAAAGGTAGCGAGCAGTTTGGCCGGCTCTTCCCAAATGCCTGCGAGAAACATAATAGGCGGCATGCCGAGCAACACCTGCGGCAAGATGGTGGCAACCATCCCCAAAGAACCACCGAGCAGAAAGGTGATGAGAAGGGTGTTGATGGAGATGTTGGAGGTGTTGTAGGTTTCAACGATTCGCGTAAGCACCACAATGGGAACCACCAAGCTAAGAGCAATAAGGGCGACAGGTAAGAGATGGAAATTGTCTGTCAGGGCAAAGAGCAGGATAAGCAGCCCCGCGAGGGTTCCCACAACCACTCCGTTACGAGTGGGGGCTGGCATGTTCTGCAGGAAGCCGATTTGTTTATTTTGCTTTTGGGCCAGCTGTTGGTTAATAACTCGCAGATGAAGGTTGCCTAGCTGGAACTCATCGTTTGGGCGCAGAGGTACGGAAGCAACGTTTTTGCCGTTAACCTTCAGCAGATCGCCGGAGGCTCGAATGAGGATGTGGTCATCTACAATATCGAGTTCGATCTGATCGGCCGGGAGCTGGGGGGCGGGCAGCACAAGGCCTGCAGGAGGGGCGCCACCTAGCGTCAGATGGCTATGGGTGAGAGCGAACTCTTGACCCGCGTTTGGGCCGGAGATAATGCGAAGGTACCATCCGCTCTTGAGCGGGACGCTCAAGAGCGGCTTGATCTCGACTGTGGTGTTTCCAAACTGAATTTTTACATCGGGTTCGATTCGCACCGTTTGACCTGGTGCCACCACATAACGGCCTTTTCGTGGCGATTCGGCAATCCAGTCTATGGGAGACAGGTTGGTGATGCCCAGCACGGAGTCGTCGCCTGGCTTTGCGCTGACGCGGGCAACCACCTCGTCGGCCGGGCCGGAGGGAAAGTGAGGAAGGTCGTTTCGTCGGAACTCGGTACCGTATCGCAGTACGAAGTGACGTCCGCCGGGAACAATAAGTTGGCAAGGTTGTTCAGGTAGAGGCATCGTTTCATTCTCCTACAGAGGGTTTTGTAATGGGTTCTCCGTGCTTTGGAGGCATTTTTTTGCCGGTTTTAGGAACGCTTTGGGCAGGCTTAGGCCGCGAGATAGAGGGTGGTATGGAGATGTGTTTTGGCTTGGGAGAAGGCCACCAGTGAAAGATGGCGGCGGTTAACAGGGCACCGATCGCCAAACCGAGGAGAAAGGCCGGCCAGGAAAAGGGCTTTCTTCGCGGCATATCTCTATCGCTGAGCCGAACAAGCGGGTTAGCTGAGGCGATCAGTAATACGGTGATATCATCGCCGCTCCCCTCTCTTGATGTATCGCTTAGCCACGTTTCGAGGTTGGTCTTTACATCCTCATCGCGTCCATTGGCAAGCAGACCGGCCAGATCGGTGGCCGCTTTGAAAAAGCTCTTCTCGTCCACAAAGGAGTTGACATAGCCGTCTGTGGAGAGCATGATCATCATCATGTCGTTTCGACAAGCGTTCAGCGTGGCAAAGCGAAACTCTTGGGCGGCATCCTCCATGCATAGGGAGGTTGTTTCATTGGCGATATGGCGCGCATCCTTAAGAATCGGGCGCGTAACCTGCCCGTCTCGATACACGACGAGTGCATCACCATCGCCTATTTGGAGGAGGGCGATGTGGTAGCCCGAAGCGACGAACGCGAGCAGGGTGGTTCCATAGATCAAAAAAGGATCGGCTTCAAGCGTATCGCGAGGGGTCACTTCCCCTTCGTTTTGTAGAGCCTCTAACTCCGCAGCGGTGATGGGGTGTTCGTAGAAGTGACTTCTTACTTTTTCACGCCATCTTTCCACAATGCGTTCGGCACTTCTTTGCAAGCTTTTGGGGGAGAGAGGGGCAGGGGGTCTGTCGGTTTTAAGGAGTTCGCCCAACACCTCTACGGCGGTCTCAACCGCAAAGCGGGCGCCGATGTCGCTGCGAAAGCTTCTTGCGCTGCCGTGCCCGTCCGCCAAAGCGGCGACGAGCCGTTCTGCGCTCTCGGTTTGGGAAGACCATAGGTGAGCGTCTTGGCAGGGAAGTCCGCGTACCCGATGCAGAGCGCCCTGTACCGACGTGCCTAAGATTTTCCACTCGCATTTTGGTGAAGTGCGTTTGTCCATGGGGTTTTACCAGACCAGGTCGTCATCGGGGGGCGACACGTCATGATCCTTATGATCATCCTGATCATCCAGTGCGTCGCCGTGGTGCAATAGGTTCTTTTCTTCCTCTGGTTTCGGAGAGGATGCGACACGAATGGCCACCGTGGATGCCCAACGGATTTGACGCACTAGAGATTCCGGGTTGTTTGCAAGCAGCGGTTGAAGCTCAGCATGGCCGATGAAATCCTGCAACATGCGGAGGTCGGCATCTTTGCCGATGGCGATGGCCATTCGCACCGCCTTCTTTCCCCACTCCTCGCTCATAAGCTCTTGAAGAGCGGTTTTGTAATCGTCGGTGGCTTGGCCGTCGGAGGCAAGAACGAGGACAGGGGGCAAAGCCCTTTCGGGCATAGGAGGCACCTTTAGCTGCTCGGTGACGAGGCGAAACGCTTTGCCCATATCGGTTACCCCATCGGCGGTGAGGTCGCTCCAAACGAACTGCTCGATGGGCATGGGGTCTTTGATGTGCCAGTCCGCCCCGGTGGAGAAACGGACGGCTCGCACCAACATTTTGGCGTTCGCGTTCTCGGCAGCGGCTTTCTGCATGTGAGGGATGGCTTCGCGAATGGCGTTGTTCAGCGCCGCCATCTTGCCTTGTGCTGCCATAGAGCCGGAGCAGTCAAGAATCCAAATAAAATGCAAAGGGCGCGATGCAACCTCTCCGCCTGGTCGTTGTAACATGGTTTCCTCTCCAGTTTAAGTGATATCGTTGATGAGTTCGGCCTGGCTTTGGCCGAATTGAAGCTTCATGCCGGGAAGCAGGGCGATGCTGCGTTCAGGCTCTACCACCCTCGGCTCTCCGGTGGGAGCAGTAGCCCCCCAGCTGAAGGGAGAGAGGTTTTTGAGGCCAAGGAGCGCAGGGTTTTTGGGGTGTGATACCACGCAGCCAACCGGCTCGGAAAAGTCGTAGAGTCGCTCCTCCTTGATATGATGGGGATAGAGCTTTTTCTCTAGGCTTAACACGACTCGCTTATGGTGAATCTGAAGGTAGAGCAGCGATTCGTGTTCTCTCCGGCATGCCCAGCAGGTCGGGTGCCCTTGAAAGAGGCAGATATTTTCTGCCCCACAATGGGGGCAGTTCCAGAGGGCATCGCGCATGTCACAGAAAGCTCCTTTCCACTCACTTTCTCTGGCCCGCCGATAGGGGTCTGTAAGGCCTGCTGTGAACGTTCGGGTAAAGAGTTCTTTGAGTGCCGAAGGAAGTATTTCCCAAAGAATCAGAGCGTTGTCATGAATCCCCGGAACCGGACGATTGGAAGCGTCGTCAGGGTCGAAAATAAAGAGAGGTTCGTGCCCGTAGAGCCTAATCATCGCCTCGAAATCGAAACAGCGAATCTGCGCCTCCCTCGCCCCGTCTAAGGGGTGGTTGAGCACCAAAAGGGTGAACAGGAGAACGGCAAGGGAGTAGAGATCGGTTTGGATAGAGGGAAGTGCCTCGCCTCGCAGTATCTCCGGTGCCATAAAAAGAGGCGTGCCTATGATTTGAGAAAATTCGTCTAAGCCTTCTGGGGTCACGTTATCGCAGTCGCAGATGAGCGTCTCGCCGGTTTGGGGGTCAAAGGCGATGTTGCCAAAAGAGATATCGCGATAACAGTAGCCTATAGAATGCAGAGTAAGATAGCTGTTGGCTGCGAGATAGCCTACGGTGGCGAGCACATACCAGGAGGGGTCTACCTTTCGGCTGAGCACTTTGCTCGGTGAGACGTAGTTAGGAGGGATCAGAGGCATGAGATAGCCAAACCCCGATCCGTTCGGCAGAGCCACCGTATCGAAAGGCCAGATAAACTGTGAGGAAGGGCTGCCCTCTTCGATGAGACGCTGGATGTTTGCTTTTTGTAGGTCGGTCGCAAACTGCGGGAAATACCACTTCACGGCGTAGGCCTGGTCGTCGAGACGGACCTTGTAGACCTCTCCCTGCGTGCCGCTGCCCAGCAGACCCTCCACGATGCAAGGCGAGCGTGCGAAACAGGCCTTTAATGTCTGCCCTTGTTGTAGAGTTTCCATACCTTGATTTCCTAAAGACCGACTCTACTGGCCGTTTTTTCGTCGGTCGGAATACATCGCCCGATGACACAGGGATTATACAAACAGAACGTGAAATTATCGTGATAAGTCTAGATAGAAAATTAGAATAATTTATATTAAGTAATAGTGGTACAGAGCGGAAAGGGAGCATCCGGTTTGCCTACAGGAGCGGGCGAGAGGCCTAGGGGCGCCCTCATATTGATTTTTTCCTGCCCTTCGTGTAGAATAAGGCCTCAAGGCCGCCGTTTTGAAGGCGAACCGGGGCCGAGAAGAAGCCGTACCGTTGAGAAACACCGGCTCTACCGCGTGGGCAGGGCCTCCTGAACCTGGTGTGCGCCATCATGGCCTCCCCTCGGGCAGGGTGGGCGGCACTCTGCCCCCGAAAAATACCGTAACACTGAACATGAGACGATCACCAATTACCTGGCTGTTTCTGGCCGTTGGTCTGCTTGCCGCCCTCGTTGCCACCTATCGCCGCTTCCACGTGGAGATGGCCAATCGGCGTGTGGCTTTGGGGGTGGAGTATGCAGAGGCCGATCAGCTCGCACGCTTCGCAAATGTCCCGCTTGCTAGCGTTTTGCAGGATTTTAAACGTCAAGGCCTAAGCGCGCTCATCCTCACCGAGGATACGCCCATGTTGCTCGAAACCACCGGCGCCATACGCCCTATCTTCGAGCCGTTGCCGGATGGTCACTCCTATACATTGGCCGTGGTGCGCAGCGAGAGCCTGCTGACACGCATTGGGGCGGCACTGCGTGCTCGGGGGATTGTGGTTACCGACTACCCCTCCCCCCAATCGTTTCCCGAACCGCACGCCGGCATCACTCGGTTCGTTGTAGACCCGCAAGTTGCGCCCCACGCGGCCGCCTTAGAGGCCAACCTGGACTATGCCCATATCCGAACGCTTGGCATTGGGCTGCCTCCGCTCGGGGTTGCGGCTGCCAAACAGGCAGGCTTGCAGATCGTCGCCCGCATCGCCAACTTTCCAGGGGTCTCGAAGGCCACGGCCGCAGCGGTTTTACAGAGCCTTGTGGCCCAAGGGGCCTCGGTGGTGATCTTCAACGGCGATGAGGTGCTGGGCTACCGCGGACAAGAGAAGGCCGTTGCGCCTTTGCTTCGACCGGCTCATGGCATTGTCTACGGCGATATCGAGTTCGGCAAGCAGAAAGGAGTGACCGATCTCACCCAGGCTTTGAAGGGAGACTATGTGCGGGTTCACAGCATTCTGCCGGCCGAGATGGGGCAAATGAGCGATTCGGCCATGGTGGAACGGTTTGGGTTGGCGGTGCGTGAGCGCAACATTCGCCTCTGCTATATCCACCTGCTTACCGATGCCGGCTCGGATGCGGTGGCCCAGAATGCGCTTTATATTAAACGGATCGCGCGACGTATCGAACACGGAGGGGCATGGACGGGCGGAGGTTTTGCTTTTGGCCCGGCACATCCTTTTCAACGGCTGGAGATTCCCGTGGGGCTTTTTGCTCTCATGGGGCTTGGGGTAGGCGCCGGCGTGGCCTGGATGTTGGCGCTGATTGTGCCGCTTTCCAAACGACAGGAGCTGGTCTTGACTATCGGTTGCGCCGTGGTTTTTGGGTTTCTCGCGCTGGTGCATGTTAAAGGACGTCAGCTTACGGCGCTGGCCGCCGGCATCGCTTTTCCGGCCATCGCCTGCCTTAGCTTCTTGCCCGACCCAGAATCGACCGCCCCTACCTATCCCAACGGAGAGTCCCTACGTCGTGCCATCCGCACGCTGTTGCAGGCAAGCCTGCTTACCCTGCCCGGCATCTTGTTGGTGGTTGGCCTGTTGGCTTCGCGCCTCTTCCTTACAAAAACCGATCAGTTCCTCGGCATTAAGGCACAGCATGCCATCCCTATCCTTCTGGTAGCTCTGGTGCTGTTGCAAGGAGGAAAGGCGCGTGCAGGGGAGAGTTGGCCGGTTTGGAGGGAGCGTGCCCTGTTTAAGCTGCGCAGAAATCTCAATGAGCCTGCTCGCTACAGCATTCTGCTATTAACCCTAGTGGCTTTGGCCGTATTGGCCATCATGCTCATTCGTACGGGCAACGATGCGGCCGTGGGGGTAAGCCCGCTGGAGTTGAAGTTTCGTGCCCTGTTAGACCATCTTCTGCCGGTACGTCCGCGCACGAAGGAGTTTCTCATAGGCCATCCGGCCTTCGTGTTGGCCTTTGCTTGGTGGTGGCGAGGGAGAAGGCGATTGGCCTTGCCCACTTTTGTGGTGGGCAGCATCGGGCAGGTCTCTTTCCTCAACACGTTCTGCCACATCCATACCCCGCTCATCGTTTCGGCATGGCGAGGGGGGCTAGGCATTCTGCTGGGAGGCCTCATCGGAGCGGCTCTTTTCTTAGCGGTTGAAGCGCTTTTTCCGCTAAAACCCGCTGAGCCGGAAAAGCGTTCTGAAATGGAGGTTTCCGATGGGCGACCTGCAGAGCCGACAAAAGCCTCTCTTCCTGTTCCCTAAGGGCGATGATGAGGCCGTGGCGATTTGTGCTTTCCGGCTACTATGGTTGCGGCAACGCGGGCGATGAGGCGGTGCTTGCCGGCATTAAGGCAGGGTTCCAACGGCTGGCAGGCGAACGGGTGCAGCTCTTTGTGCTTTCGCAAAACCCGCAGGCCACCGCCGCTCTCCACGGCCTCGACGCCGTGCACCGTATGCAGCTGGCCCCGGTAAAACAGGCGCTACTGCAAAGCGATATGCTGCTCTGCGGGGGCGGCAGCCTTCTGCAGGACGTTACCAGCCTCCGTTCGCTGCTTTACTATCTGTTGGTGATGGCTCTGGCACAACGCCTCCGTAAGCCGGTGATGTTTTTTGCACAGGGTTTGGGGCCGCTTCGCCGCGCCCTCTCGCGCCGGCTTGTACGCGCTGCTGCCGAGCGCGCGGCCTATATCACCGTGCGCGATGAGGAGTCGGCCCAGCTGCTTCGGCAGATCGGCGTACGTAATGCTTCCATCGAAGTCACCGCCGACCCTGCTTTTTGCCTGTCTCCCGATGCCTCTGCAGAGCCGCTTCTCAGAGAATGGGCTTCCTTGAAGAGGCCGCTTATCGGGGTGGCCCTCCGCGCGTGGGGCGCTGCCGGCGAGCAGTCCGCTCGGCCCTATCTGCAACTGCTTTCCGCGTTGGAGGCCGTCTGTGAGGCGCAGCCGATCCTCATTCCCATGCAGCAGCCGCAAGATGTCGCCTTCGCGCGTGCCTTAGTCCATCAAAGCGGCTTTGCCCGTCCGACTCCCCTTCTCGATCAGGCCACAGCGCCTCATCAACTGCTGAGTGCTATCGCCCATACCCAGGTGACTATCGCCATGCGCCTACACGCGCTCATTTTTGCCGTCCGAGCCGCTGTGCCGCCATTTGCCCTGCGTTACGATCAAAAAATCGAAAGTCAGATGCGCCTCTTTGGACTGGAGCAGAACATCGCCCACTGGCACGATTTCGACCCCTACGAGGTGGCCGAAAAGGTGAAAGAGCTATTGGCCCAACAGGCCATCTATCAGGAGAAGCTATCCACCGTGAGCCAGGCTATGGAGGAGCGTGCTCTGCGGAACATGGAGATCGCCTTGAAGGTTATCGGCGCCTGTTAGGCGAATTATATGCTAACCCCCATTGCCCACTTTTCTAGAAGGAGCCTTCGTTATGACAAACGTGATTCTCATCAGTCTGGATACCACACGCGCAGACCATCTTAGCTGCTACGGTTATCATCGAAAAACCAGCCCCCATCTCGATCAGATCGCCGCCGAAGGGGTGCTTTTTACGGATTTCTTTAGCCCGCATATTCCCACCTTCCCCGGCCACACCACCATGATGACCGGCAAAGACATCTATGCCCATCAGGTAACGAGTCAAGCAACGCAGCCTGAACCGGCGGAAGGCGTGCGGATGTTGGCGGAAATCTTACGGGAACAAGGGTTTTTCACGGCAGCGGCCGATAACTTAGGGCGTTGGTTCGCCCGCGGTTTCGAGTATATCGAGCCTTACGGATGGGATACCTCCAATCGCAACGAGCTGCGCAAAGGCGAAGCCGTGCTGGCTGCGGCTCTTCGCGTGCTGACGCGCGCCGCCAATCAAGACAAACCCTTCTTCCTCTTCTTTCACTTCTGGGACCCGCATACCCCTTATCTCCCGCCGGCACCGTTTAGCCGCATGTTCTACGCAGGAGATGAAAAGGCCCCCGATAACCCAAGCATGGATGCGGTTTGGGAGTTTGAGGCCTTCAATCGCTATTTTGCCGAGTGGATGCCGGATGTTACCGACATTGAGTTTCCGAAGGCGCAGTACGACGCCGAGATCGCCTATCTCGATGCCTGCCTAGCCCACCTTATAACCCATCTGGATGCCCTCGGGCTGAGCGAGGATACCTGCCTCGTCATCACGGCCGACCACGGCGAAGAGCTGGATGAACACGGATGCTGGTTCGATCATCACGGCCTGTACGACACAAATGTGCATATTCCGCTGATCCTTCGATGCCCGGGGCTCCTTCCGTCCGGCGTACGAATCGGGGGGCTAACCCAAATGCTCGATCTCGCCCCGACCATTCTCGACATCCTCGGCTTGGGAGACCTCGCCGAGCGCGAGGGCATGATGGGCCGAAGTCTTATTCCCCTCATCCATTCCCCCTCCTCTACCCAACGCGGTACCACCGACTGGATACATATTACCGAGAACACCTGGATGAAAAAACGGGGCATCCGCACCGCAACCTGGAAGCTGATCGTTCCACTGGAAACCCCCGACCTTCACGGCCGCTCCGAGGTCGAACTCTACGATCTAACCAACGACCCCGGCGAGCTAACCAATGTGGCCGAGACCTACCCGGAAGTGACCGAGCAGCTCAAGGCAAAGCTGGAGAGTTGGGTGGCACGCCGTGTGGAGGAGACCGGACTGCCCGATCCCCTGCCCATCCAGCCAATCCCCCTACGACGGATTGGACGCATGGATGCGGCCTTGCCACGCGATAAACGGCTTACCGGGGAAGAGAAGGAGCCAAAGGGCGACGAGAAACAGCCGGAGGGAGATTTCATCGGCTACGAGCGGGAAGAGGCGCAAAAGAACGGCTAAGACGAGGGGGTGAGCGATGCATCCGCGTTTTGCACGACCGAGGAGGCTGCACCAAGGCGTCGAAAAGGTTTTGCTGATGCTCTACCTCGTGCTGCCTCTAACGGCAACCTCTACTCCTGCCGACAAGGCCTCTTGGATTCCGGTGCCCCTTATTACCAAAGCGATGCGCGATGCCGGCGTTGCGCCGGGAGGAGAGGGCGCACAGATGATCCGCACCCTCGCCATCTCGCAAACCGATCCCAACTTCCTTATGATGGGCACCGATGTAGGGGGCATCTATCGCACCCTCGATGGCGGCAAACATTGGCAAGTATGCATGGTCGGCTGGTACGCACGAGGAGGGAACTACTTCGCCATAGACCCTCGAAATGCCGACCGCTGCCACCGGTAAAACCATCTTCGCCGGGCAACCGCTGGTCTACACGCCCATTTCTATCGCAAAGCAGGCCGATCAGTTCCGAAACGATAGGGGCTGGTTTGGCGATAAGGACCACACTTTTGCCAATCTGCCTGTGGGGCGCCATACCTTTGCCGGGGTGCTCTACGACGTATACGACTTTCCTACCTCTCCGGTACCCAACTGCATCATGCTGGGAGGCAACGGAGTGCCGGGCAATTTGCCGGAGGAGGTAAGAGGCATCGCCGTCAATCAAAAGGCCGACGCGCTCTTCTTCTTGCAAACCGCGCGTATTGACCGGCGTCGCAACAGCGATGAGCTTCGGCAGGGCAAGAAGTTTGAGATGGCAGACTATGTGGTGCACTATGCAGACGGGCAAACGGTGAAGATTCCCATCTATTCGGAAATAGATGTGGAGAACTACCGGCAGTCGCAACCCACACCGATTGCCGGTGCCCAGATCGCGTGGGAAGAGCGCTATCCCGATGGCTCCTACGCGGTCGCCTATTCTATGCAGTGGAACAACCCGCGCCCCAATGTGGAGATCCGCTCGATAGATTTGGAGTACGGGCCCGACCGAGTGGGTGTGCCCGTGCTGCTGGCGGTGACGGCGGCCACGGTGCCGGCCTCATCTGAGCAATCTGCTCGGCGATAGCGGAAGAGGGGAGAGCTTTTAAACTCTCCCCTCCTTCCAAAAACGTTCCACGCGAAACCACTTGCTGGCACGCGAGGCAGGCGGCAGATGGCGCACAAATTCGGCTCCGTAGCCGCGTTTAATCAGTCGCGTATCCAGAATGCAGACGATGCCCCGGTCGGAGTGAGAGCGGATTAGCCTGCCAAAACCCTGCTTAAGCTTGATCTGGGCGATGGGCATGGCGAGATCGCGAAACCAGTCGCCCTCTTGCTCGATGATCTCTTTTTGGCGGGCACGCATGATGGGCGAATCGGGCACGGCGAAGGGAAGACGGTCTATGATGACGCAGGAGAGCGCTTCACCGGGGATGTCCACCCCTTCCCAAAACGTCTGTAGCCCTAGGAGGCATCCGTTTTGGCTGTTGCGGAACGCCTCTAGCAACATGCCGGCGGGCATCTCGCCCTGCACGAAGAGGGGGTAGGGCACCAGCAGTCGAAGTCGCTCCTTCACGGCGTCGAGCATGGCGCGGGAGGTGAACAGAAGAAACGCGCGGCCCTCCGTAAGGTTCAAAATTTTCACGATCTCTTCCACGACCTGCTCGACATAGCAGGGAGAGGGTTGGGCGGCCGGTTCAGGAAGGTGTGCGGGAACATAGAGTAACGCCTGCTCTTTATATCGGAAGGGACTGCCCACAATGCGCTCGATGGCGTCTTCTGGAATGCCGAGGCGTTTTCTCAAAAACTCAAACGAGCCGGAGGTGGCCAGCGTCGCCGAGATGAGGGTAACGCTTCCTGTTCGGCGCAGCAGGCGCTCGCTTTGCCACAGCGCCTTGTCCAGCACCTCGGCAATGGAGACAGGGGTACGATGCAGCACCACGCGCGGCAAGGTAGTGCTGCCCTGGGCTTCCCGTGTCTTGGCGGTGCGCACGGTGTCGCCGTAAACCTCTACCCATCGAATATGGTTTTCCTGTTGTTCCGAAAAAAGCAGTTGAAGCTCTTCGCGCGCTCTACCGCAGAGGTGACCAAGCCCTTCGGCCACATCGCGTAGGCTTTCATCTTGACGGGCGATATCCAGCAGCTCCCCTTCCAAAGCCCGCAGGCTATTCATCAGCAGGGCTGCCAATTCGCCCGCTTGATGTAGTTTCTGCTCGTCCAACCCCTCTTCCAAAAGACACTCCGAGCGTTTGCTCTGTGCGAACAGGTTGAAGAGGTCGGCATTCATCTGCTCCAGCGCCTGCAGGCGGGTTCTATCTATGTCGAGGTCGTTTCGATAGCCGATGCGTTCAAGGAGATTCGGCAGTCGCCGTGCGCTATATTCAATGCCGAAAGTTTTGGTGGCCACGTCCTCTAAGTGGTGGGCTTCATCCAGAACCACATGGTGGTAGTCCGGCAGAATGCCGGCCTCCGGCTCGGTGTAGCGAAGCGCGAGGTCGCTCAGGAACAGGGCATGGTTCACCACGATGATCTCGCTTTCGGCGGCCTCGTGGCGCATGCGATAGTAGAAACACTCCTCATAGAAACGGCACTCCTGGCCGCGGCAGGTATCTACGTTGCTGGCGATCTCGTTCCAGGCAGAGAAGTGGAAGGGAAGGTCGCTTACATCGCCGCTGCAGCCCGGTCGGCTCTGCCAGCGTTCCACCTCTTTAAAGAGCGGATCGCCGAGGAGAAACAGGTTGTGCCTTGCGTTCTCTAGTTCGAGCTTGCACAGGTAGTTACCGCGTCCCTTCATGAGGGTGGCACGAACCCGCCCTTTGGCTTCGGGGAAAAGGCTAAGTGCCAGAGGGATATCCTTTCGAATGAGCTGTGTTTGCAGCCCGATGGTGTGTGTGCTAATAACCGTGGTGCGTCCCTTCAGGGCTTCGCGTACGGCCGGAATAAGATAGGCGAGGGTTTTGCCAACGCCGGTGCCCGCCTCTACCAAACAGACCTTACCCTCCTCCATAGCCTGCTCTATGGCGGTAGCCACTTCGAGCTGTTCGGCTCGAAACTCGTAGCTCTTCAAGTGGCGGGCGAGAGGCCCTTTGGGGCCAAAGAGCTTTTCTAACGAGATGGTTGCGGTCAACCTGTGCTCTCGCCGCCCCTTTCTATTGCCCTCCGACGTTTTCTCTTCCGACACTTCACCCTCTCCAAATAACAGTCTCTATCATTATACTGCGCTGCAGCAACAGGAAGAAGGAAATTTATAGGGGGTTAGCGGGAAACCCGTTGGCAGAGCAAGCGTGCTGTGAAATGGCGTTCGCCTCTTCTTGCCCCCTTAAATCCACTACGGCTCGTCCGCAAAGCGGTCGGTGGTACGCCTGTTTTGTGTGGGAGGTACACGTAGGGGCGGGTTTCAAACCCGCCCCTACATATTTCTTTCTCAGGCCGGTTTTGAGCCTATTTCAACCCAAGTGATACGGAAACGTACGTCAAAAAAAGAGCTGTTTGAATATGTAGTCGCAAACCATCACTGTTAGCAAGGCTTATTTGGTTGAAGCAAGACAAAGTCTTCCCTAACCGGCTTCGGCCGCACCGCATAGTCTTCTCCCTTAAATGGATGTTAGCGTTCTGCATCGTTCGATTATTCAGACCGTCCTATCCCTACCTGGTGGAAAGTTTGAACCCGCCTAACGTATTTCAAAAAAGAGGCACTTCCTTATGCCATAATGGAGAGAAGGTGCAGGCGCGGCGATAATGAAAGAGTTTCAACGGAATAGGGTTCGGGTTGCTGCCGGCATGCTAAGCGCACTCGGCTTAATAGGCGCCCTCTACTTCGTCTATCGCTGGGCCGAGCCTTCCCCACGCGACCTTTTTGCCCCACGCCCACAAACCAACTCCGGTCCGGCACTTCTGCTGAAAAATGTGCCCTTCGTGGCCGTCTTGGATGGAGTGGTCAACTGGTCGCTGCATGCCGACCGAGTAGAGGTGTATGCGCTGCCGGGAGTCTCGCTTAACGGAGGGGTTCAAAATGCCACCATTATTGGCATTCGTGATGGCAAGCTTTACCCGGTCAACGCCGCGACCTCTCAAACGCCCTCCTTAGTACCCACACATCCTCCGGCAACGACCCCGCTGGTGCCTTCCAAACCTCCTGTGGCCTCTTTTTCCGCCGATCAAGGGAGTTACTCCACGTTTGTGGATAATGCCGCTCTGCCTATTGGGCTGCAGACACACTACTATGTGCGCTGGCAGTTTCGCCTAGAGGGGCATGTGCAGATAAAAATGCAACGAGGCGAGCAGCTTACGGCGCCCGCCATAACCCTTTTTCAACTGGTGCCGCGCCCGTTCGGCAATCCAAAACTGCTGGCTTTCTGCCATCATGGGGCGACCTTGCTCTACAAGAATGCGCAGGTAAAGGTCGCCCAACTGCGCTTCGACCCACAAACGCGAACGGCCGACTGCCAAAACGGCGTGGAATTTACCCTATTTGGCCTACACGAAACCCCCAACATCGTGCGCTCGGATAGCGCCTTTTGGGCGCTGAACGATCAGACTCTGCGCTTTCCCAACAGGGTTACGGGCACTTGGCAGGGCATTCAATTTGCATCGCGAAATATAGCGGTAGATATCAAACACCAACTGCTAACGGGGCTTAACGGCGGAACGATAAATGCCGATCTGCAAACCCTGCTTTCCAACGCCGCCTCTCCGCTTTCCAAAACAAAAACAGATATTGAGAGAGTCGGCCTTGAGGTAAAACCGATGCCTATTCAAATACTGCGCCCTAGCCCTGGCAAAACGGCCATTGCTCTGCTCGCTCTGGCCTCTACGGCTGCAGCCCCTCCAACGGCCAAGCCCTCGCAAAACACCACCAAAGTTCCCTTCACGCTGACCTGGACAGGCCCCTGGAGCGATTCGGCAAAAACCTCCACGCGCATCGTGCATAACTTTGTCTATAAAGAGAAGGACTTCACTCTCTCCGGAGACGACCTTGTCTGGAACTACAAAACCGATCAGATTGATGCCACAGGGCACCTTACCTATGACAGCCCTCAGTACTTCGGCTCGTGCAATCGAGCGCACCTCGATGATAAAGCCCATCAAGATGTCTTTGAAGGCAACGTGGTGCTAAAGCTGAAGCCGAAGCCAAGCGCATCAACCACCAAAAAGAGCGTAACCGGCGCGAGCCACACACCGGAAAACACCGCTCAAGCTTCCGATACCTCCGCAAACGACATTCGTTCGCATGGGGTTACCCTCTATTGTGATCGGGTAGTAGAAGATACCCAGACCAAGATATTCACCCTTACCGGTAACCTGCACGCCGTCCAAAGCTTCACCGACACCGAGGGCAAGCCGATAGAGCGCAACCTTACCGCTGCCTACGCCAAGTACAACGACACCACACAGCAGCTCACCCTCTATCCGCCCATAGATTATAAGGACAACCAGGGCACAACAGCGCACTTCGATAGCCCCATTGTCATCGGAACGAAAGAAGGAGAAGAGACCATAAGCGGCGTTGGAGGGACCATTGAGGGGACCCGCGAAGAGGAGGCGACCTCTACGTCTTCGCAATCTGGCTCTTCTCCCTCAAACCCAATGCCCCCTTCCCCCACGCAGGGGGGCAACAAACCGCAGACCAAATAGAGGCTTGTGGCTATTTCAGTTCGATCCCGAGCTGCTTAAGAGCTTGCTTAAGCGCGTCGGGGTTAAAGCCTTCGGCCCAGTAACGCACAATGCCCTCTTTGTCAATCACAACGTTGGTGGGAATGGCTTCGATCAGGTAGGCGTCATCCACTTTGTTGTTTGCATCGTTGAGGATAGGGAACGTGATTTTGTGTCTCTTTTTAAAGTCTCGAATGGGTTGCAATTTCTCACCTCCGTCAATAAGAAGAAGCACGGCGCCCTGCTGCTTTAGTTGAGGCCAAATCTCGTTTTGTAAATGCGGAGCCTCCGCATTACAGGCGGGTCACCAAGAGGTTGAGAAGTCGAGCAAGATGATCTTGCCGCGCAGGTCATGCAGAGAGACGGTCTTACCGTCTATCGTTTTTAGGGTAAAGTCTGGGGCGGGTTTGCCGATCAGTTTGGCTGCACGTTTCTGAGCGGAGTCGTTGGTGGCCACTTGGGGGGTACTGCCTTGGGCTGGAAGATTGAACAGCTCCGCAATGGTTTCCACCTTCTGCACATCTTTTGGAGGCTGATAGGTAAACAGCGAAGGGGGCAGAGGGGTATTTATGGCGGTCGGCCGGATATCCTCCGCCATCTGCATGGTGGTGCCTTGAAGACTTGTATGGGTGACTATGCGCCGAATGAGGTGTGTGGCGGCATCCACCCAAATTTGAACGATCATCTTTGTGCCGGCAGGTCTGGAAGGGGGCACCGGAAGGAGTTCCGTGTACTGAAGGACGTAGGCCGGTTTTCCGTTGAGCGGCTTGTAGGCGACGAGACGGATATCTTTGGGCACTTGGCCTGCCGCGATATTAGAGGCGATAAACTGAAGAGGAGAGTTGATCTGGTCGGGTTGTGCTGTAAGGCTATTTGGTAACCCCATGGTCAGAAGCCCTGAATTTACCTCGCCGATAGGTTTCTGCAGGTACTTCTTCCCCATCACGATCCACACCTGTTTGCCATCGCAGATCGTCTTCATGTCCTCTAGTAGGAATCTGTTGGGACCAAACAACTGCATGTGCACCGCGAACTGGTTTGGGCGGTTGAAGGCAAACTGCCCATTCATGACGACGTGGACCGTCTGCTGTTGAAACTTCGTGGCGGTGTCATGCGTGACGCGTGCCTGAAACGTTTTTAATTGGGCGTAGGCCTCTTGCACCTTCTGCACGACGTCCGCCGCTTCGGCCTTCTGTTTGGCCACTGCGGTGTGCGCTGTTTTCGGTTGGTTTGGCAGGGCGGCCCCGCGCACGGCCAGGCCGAGCCATGCAGAACCGAGCAGTAGGAAGTTGACTATTCGGGACATTTTGATCCTCCGGGAGGGTCGCTAACACGCTTTCTGCCGGCCCTCGTTGGCAATTGTATCATGCAATGCTTGCCATGTCAAGCGACAGAAACTTTTACCAAAAGAGCGTAAGCACGCCGATGGCTATAAGCATCCAGCCCCACAGATAGTCGAAGTTCAGCCAAGCGCGTCGCAAAATGGCCAGCCCTACTTTATGATAGACCACCAGGGCCAGAGCGCTTGTTACGATCAGATAGCCAAGAGTGTGGAAGCCGACGCCGAGCCAGCCCTCAAGAGGGTGGAAAGAGGGGGGTGGCTGTGGCATGGCATGATGCATATGGGGCATCGGGGGCATTGGCTTGGGATGGCCTTGTGGCAGGAGAAAAGGAACGAGCATAAGCCCGGCCCCATGCGCCGAGGCCATAATAAAAGACCAAAGGGTGAGGTCTCGGAAATTGACTTTCATTCCTACCCAGCGCGGATGCCGAACGCGTAGGAGGCGATAAAGCCCAAAGCCGATGAGCACGACGGCGCTTGCCCCACGCAAAATGGGTAATGGCAGGCTGAAGCTAAGCAACTGCAAAAGCCCTACAACGATGCCAATCGAAAGCAGATGTCCTAACCCTAAAGGAACAAGAGCACGCCACACCGCTCGGGCGTTTTGCTCTTGCAACCCAAGCGCCACCGCAAAAAGCCACCCCATGCCGGGGTTTAGGCCGTGGTAAGCTCCCATAAGAAACAGAGTAAGCCAAATAGAAAAAGGACTCATGGCAGGGTTGGCGCGCGGCAACCGCTCCCTCTACAGAGGCGGTTTGACGACGTTTTTCTTTTTTCCTCTTCTTAGCACTTCAAACAAAACGTAGGTAGTCTTTCTGAATCAGGAGCCTGCCTATACGGCGAACCTCGATGTCGCCGGTCGGTCGCATGGAGCATGGCCGATGCCCACCGCAAAAGCGCTGTCGGCGCATCCCATGCGGCCTCACTCTCTGTAAAGGGTTGTATGCGACTCGGATACCGACGGTTTGGTGGCGCCGGAGCGAAGCCGCTGTACGCCAGGCTGGCAGTCGTTCACGGAAAGCAGTAGGAGTCGGAGGAGGCATCACCGCCTTCGAGACGAATTTGATGGGCACGCAGCGTTTCATCGAACTCGAGGAAAAAGTTGGGATCGAGCCTCATGCCGCCTCCTGGCAACACATCCACTTTAGCCATCCAGCTGCGAACCCCATCGGGGTAAAACTGCTCGTCCCAGGTGCGATAGAGCGAGTTCGTAAAGTAGACCCGTTGTCCGTCACGACTCGCCTCCACCATTTGAGGGCCGCCGTTCAGAGGCTTGTCGGGGTTTTGGGGGTGTGCCGCTCGGCGCACGATCCCACCTAAGTGGATGGAGCCGGTGAGTTTTGGGTGTAGGGGGTCTGAAACATCGTATTGGCGCAACTCGCCGGTTCCCCAGCAGGAGGCATAGAGGAAGCGATCGTCCAGCGAGAGAACGATGTCGGTAAGAAGGGGCGGTACCGCTTTAAAGCCCTGCAGCAGCGGTGGCAGCAGACCGGCATCCTCCACCGGCTCGGCCGGAATCTCAATGACTTTCTGTACCGTCCAGCCCTCTTTTGTGAGTTGCCAAAGCCAGATGGAGGCCGAGAGGTCTTTTAAGGAGACCACCACACCGGCAAAACCGTAGGGCTTGGTGGGGTCGTGGGCGGGGCGTAGTTCTAGCACCATTTGATGTTCCTTGCCGAGGTCGAGTGCCTGCTGATGCCGACGTTTTCTCAAATCCCAGAGATGCAACGAATGGCCGTATTGCGCGTTAAGAAGTAGCTCTGGGTTTACACCGTCCTCGATCATTTTGGGCGTGCCCCACTCGCTGGTGATCATGGTGTCGTAGCCAAGATGCCACCAGAAGTCATAGGCCAGATACTGAGGGCCTCTATCCACCTCCCAACGCCCCAGCACGTCAAACGTTTCATGATCCAACACAAAAACACCGCCAGGGCCTTCCCCATCGGGGTTGCCCAACGCGCTCACATAGAGGCCATCCGGCCCGCAGTGCACGGTATGGGGACGCGAGTAGCCTGCCCGTTGAAACACCTCTTGTGGCTCGATGGTCTTGACGATTTGCGGGTTACGGGGGTCGGGCTTCGTGTCGAGAATATAGATGCGCGAAGAGCGCAGTCCTGGCACCACCAGGTAGCGGCGCTCCACATGGGGGTGAGGGGCGTAGGGGCAAAGGGCGGAGCTGCAGGCATTCCAGCCGAAATGGTGCAACTCATCGCCCTTGTTGGGCATAGTTACTTGCCCTACAATGCGCCCGTAGGAGGTGGATTGGGGGTCTACATCCACCACGAAGAGGGCGTCTGGGTGTTCGTTTGGGTGTACACTCAACCCCGCAACGAAGGCCACACGCTCTTTGGGAGCTTGCATGGCCATGCGAGGTGAGGGATAGAACGTCGGATCGGGCTGTAAGCGCATTCTGGCACCTCTTAGACGAGACTTAGGCAGCAGATTAAGTGACAAACTAGATTGATCTCATTGTACCTCGAGTTTTGGACGTAGTGCGAAATCTAGGATACAGAGTTCTACAGGGTAAAATTTTTTCTTTGTCAGTGAAGCGTAAAGAAAAAGAGGGGAAGTAGGAATGGATTTAACACGGCTATTGCGTGGAGAGTTAAGCCGGGAGGAGCAGGTGGCTCTTTTAGAGACCTTCGAGAACCCGCGTCCGGAAAGAGACTATCTTATCGTGCACACCTGTCCGGAGTTCACTTCGGTATGTCCTAAGACAGGCCAACCCGACTTTGCTACCATCACCATCGAGTATGTGCCGGATCGGAAATGCTTGGAGTTGAAAGCGCTAAAGCTCTACTTTTTCTCCTACCGTAATCAAGGCATCTACTACGAGGCGGTAGTGAATCGCATTTTAGACGATCTGGTTTCGGTGTGCCATCCGCGCCGCATGACGGTGCGTGGAGAGTTCAACGTGCGCGGAGGCTTTTCCTCGGTCGTTACGGCCGAGTATCGGCAAGAGGAGATGACAAATCGGTGTCCTCATGAGGTGTCTTAGGGTCAACTGGCGCCAGTTGACCCTCCCCTACAGGGGGAGGGAAGACTAGTAAGGTTACTCTCAGTATACTCTGATAACCTTTCCCTTGAAAACTAAGCACAACCGCCCCCTTTTTCCAATGAGACACAACAACCGCCTCAGCGGCCTACGACACTTCCTTAACCCCCTATCTTTCTAGCCGCTGCACTGCTGTCTGCAAGACGGAAAGGATGGGATAGAGGGCGAACGAAGCCGACCTTCTCTACAAACTGCCTCTAGAGCCGGGAAATTGGCAGTCTCTACAGCCCTACCTCCTACCCCTCAGAACTGCTGGGAATGGAAACTTAGGATTTCTCGCCTTCGGCTCGAAATAACAGCCGTATCACCGGCTCTTCAAGGCCGATACAGGAGGCCCCAGGAAATTCTGGGATTTTCTGGGGAAGGGCATCCTCTCCCTCAATAAGGATCGAAACTGTATCCAACGAATAGGCTCTCTTGTTAGGACGACTTAGGACTCTGTGGCAACATAAGCTCTGCCTCTAACTTTTGTAGGCGTTGATCCATGCGTTTGCGAAACAGAAATAGAAACATAAAAGTAAAAGATATAGGAAATAATAATGATGGAACAACAAAAACAAGGATACTCTGAAGGTAAACGTGCATGGCAATGGACTGCTTCAGGTGGCTGAGAACGGGCCGTTGAGCTACATAGAGGACGTCGGCAGGGGAGCCGTCTTGTGCCTTTCGCCAATAGGAAGGGGGCACGGAACTGCGCCCCTGATACGTTTTACCGTCCATCACAAAGCGGTAGACCAACACGTAGCGGAGGCCTAAAGGGGTTGCTCTTCGCTCGTGCTTCACAATCGTTCCGGTGATGGGCATGCCTTCCGTAGCTACCTTGTGAAATTGCACCATACGCAGGCCGATGAGCAGAATGGGAACCGCAGCCATTCCCCAACTTATAAGCATAAAGAAAAGAGTAAAGAGACGCACCCGACGCAAGCTGGCGACCTCCGCCAGCCGCTTGCTGATGACCTCTAGGTTTTCCGGATCATCTAGCGCCACAAAGCGTTCAGACGGTACGCGCCTACGTAACCAAGCCAACGCAACAGCTCCTGCAGGGGTCGTGGTGCTAAAGGTTAGCTCTTCGCCCATGCCAACGATCTGAAAGGTGTTTCGGTCGGTTTGCCGTACCGATTCTATCCGGTCGAAGGGCAGGGAGAGTGCTTTCTTCCCGTTCGTGCGAATAAGCCCTTGCGAACCGATGAGAAGCTTTTGCCGGCCAGCTTGCCAGAGCGATTTGAACATACTGTGGAGACAGAAGATGAACAAAAAGGTCCAAAGTCCCAGTCGCTCAAGCCGGATTTGTAAGGAGCTATGCGAAGATTCAAACCAGTAGAGGCCGAGCACGCAAAGCATCAAACTGCACAGAGCAAACATGAGAAGACCAGACGTGATCCGCGTAAAAAGGCTGGTCTGTTTTTGTGACACATTCCATGTCTCTCCGTTAACTTCCAGCCGATCAACTAAATGCTCCAAAACAGGCAGAAGGTGCGCTTGGAGTTGATCAAAGAAGTCATCGCTCCCTTCGTCTCTGGTGGGGCATCTTACCTTAAGTTGACGCCCCGCACTATCTTCCAACACCCAGGCGTCGTCCAGAGAAGAAACCGCCTTCACATCGGCCCATCGCATTCGTTCGGTGTGCTTTCCCCTTCGCACCGCAACGCCTTCGGCATCGAAAACGACCATCCCGTTGAATATGCCCCAACTGTATCTAAGCAGCAAAAGCATCAACATAGCGAATAGCAAAACGAGGAAGATTTCCACAATAGCCCCTGGCCAACGGAGGTGCTGGTGCAGACATAGTAGGGTTAAGATCACGCTGGATAGGAGCAATGGGAGCACCATGATATAAGACTGTAGGCGCTCGCGTTTTGACGCTTGATAGGTTTTCATAGTCGTCCTCTTTCGATGATTTTAAATGGTTACGGCAATATATAAGTAAATTCATCCTTGTGCCACCAACATCCTTCTTTTTCTAGCGCTTTCTTTCCCTTTGTTGCGCTACAAACGGGAGAGTTGGGATAAGAAGCCGCTTCGGTCTTCCTCCCCTAGAGGGTGCCGATAGAAAAAAAGCGGCTTCCCCTTGCCTCTGTAGGAGTCCGAGAGAGAATTCGCGAATGTAATAAGCAAAGACAAGATACGAAAGGGCGTTTTGTGAGATGTTAAATAACCTTCTGCCCAAGGGGTTTCGCATCGCGCGTTACACTTTTGTCTTCGAGGTGACCGAGAAACTCCTCCTTCCCCGTTATAAAGGGGCCACCCTGCGCGGATGTTTTGGCAGCAGCTTTCAACGCATCGCCTGCCCTTGGCCGGAACGTTGTCTCTCTCAGCCGAACGACAGTTGTGAGTGTCCTTATGGGCAACTCTTTGCTCCACGACGTAAGTGCGAACAGGCCTCTTTTCGTGCTGGCGAGGAGGTGGCGCGGCCTTTTGCCATTAGCCCACCTCTCGAAATGCGCCAGGAGTATCTCCCCGGCGACACGCTGCGCTTTACCCTCACCCTCTTCTGTCGAGCCTGCCAAGACCTGCCCTGGTTTTTAGTTACTTTTCGCGAGCTACCGCCCATCGGTATTCCTCCCCATCGAGGGCGGATGCGGCTTAAGGAGGTATGGGCGCAGAACGATGTGGAGGGTCAGCAAAAGCGGATATATGCCTCCGAAAACCCGGTGGTGCTAAACGCCGATCTCAGCATAACGGCGGAGAGCATTGCAGCCGTCTGCACCCCAACACAGCGCCTACGGCTCCGTTTTGAAAGTCCCGTCTATCTGCGCTATATGGGCATCGAGGGTCTGCGTCGGGTCGAATTTGCGGCGCTTATCAGTCGGCTGTTACAACGCATCGAGACCATCGCTGACCTTTATGGCGAATCGGATTGGCGTCCAGAGGGCTGGTCGGAAGAAGTGCGCGCGCTGATACAGGCTGCCAAAGCCATCTCCATTGCCGAGGAGCAGGTAAGCTGGTTCTCCTGGAAGCGTTACTCCACGCGGCAGGAGCGCAGGGTTCCTTTGGAGGGGGTGCTTGGAGAAACGGTGTACGTGGGGCACCTAACTCCGTTTTTGCCCCTTCTGTTTCTAGGGCAGTACACTCAGGTCGGTAAGGGCTGTGCATTCGGCCAGGGCGTCTACCGGATCGTAAGCACCGAATAAAAAAATTTTGGAGGTTTGCCTCACTGACAATATATGTCACCCATGAAGGTGTAGAATAAAGCTATGAGCCGCTATGGACCTACGGCGCGCCCACCTATAGAGCGCATTCTGTGGATAGATGACCGTTTGCGAAAGGGCGGAAAGCTCCGGCTGCAAGACATCTGCGAGAAGTTCGAGATAAATAAGCGTACGGCCTATCGCGACATCGCATTCTTGCGCGACCGACTGCAGGCGCCTATCGCGCATGATCGCGAACGGGGCTACTACTACACCGATCCGAACTTCCGAATCGGCTCCATTCTGCTGACAGAGGGGGAGCTGTTCGCTCTACTGCTTGCAAAGCAGGTGCTCGACCAATACATCGGGCGCCCCTATGAGGCCGAGTTGCGGCGGGCATTCGCTCGAATCTGTGAGGCTTTGCCGGAGGCCATCACGCTGGACGCCGAGCAGCTAGAGGCGATAATCTCGTTTTGTGCAGAACCTGCACGCTTGGTAGATCCAGAGATGCTGTTACAGGTTCAGGAGGCGGTTCGGTTACGACGGCGGCTCAAAATGCGCTACTACGTTGCCAGCCGTGACGAGGAGACGGAGCGTGTGGTAGACCCCCTACACCTGCATAACTATCAGGGCGACTGGTACTTAGTCGCTTTCGATTTGGGGCGGCAAGCCTTGCGTGACTTCGCTATCAGCCGTATTCTAGAGGTACACCTCACCGGCGAATCGGCGACGGAGCACCCTGAATTCGATAGAAACACCTATATAGCCGCCCACTTTGGCGGTTTTCGGGGGGATCGGGAGATTGAAGTTGTCATAGGCTTCGATAGCTACCAGGCCCGCTGGATTCGTGAGAAAGCTTGGCCGGGTCAGATCGCCCAAGAGGAGCAGGAGGATGGCAGCCTGCTGCTGCATTTACGGGTAACGAGTTTGGAGGGCCTACAGCGTTGGGTTTTGCAATATGGCAGCCATGCCCAGGTGCTGGCCCCGCCTGAACTGCGAGAACGCATTCGTCACGAGGCCGAGAGGATGGTTAAACTCTACCAAGACTAGGAAGACTCGACATGGTAAACGATAACTACAGAGCATTTTTTGAATCCCTTGTTGGGAAGGCCCCCTATCCTTACCAAGAGCGCGTGGCCGAACATCTTTTAAGGGGCAACTCAATTGTTTTGCGTGCTCCCACAGGGGCCGGTAAAACATGGAGCACCATCATACCCTTTCTGTACAGCCTGAACATCGGACATCCTATAGCCGATAGGCTTATCTACGCCCTCCCGCTGCGCTCGCTGGCAGCTGGCATTCATCAAAGCACACTAGGTCTGTTGCAGAAAAATCGAGGCCTGTTGCACTTTGGAGACCGTGTGGAAACAGTTGGGAAAGACCGTGACTACACTCAATCAGCCCTCTACTGCAGCTTACAAATGGGAACGGAGCCAAACGATCCTTTCTTTGAATCGGACCTCCTCTTTACCACAATAGACCAGGTTTTATCTAACTATCTCTGCATCCCGGTTTCATTACCGGATAGAGTGGCCAATGTAAATGCCGGAGCGCTCATTGGGGCGTTTCTCGTTTTTGATGAGGTTCATCTTTTGGAGCCATCTACAGCTCTAGGCACCGTCGTAGAGATGCTCGATCGGCTTAGAGACCTCTCCCAGTTTGTTTTAATGACGGCGACCCTTCCCGATTCCTGTATGGAGTGGTTTAGCAAGAAACTCGGTGCGGAGGTGATCGCTCTCGAACCCGACGAGATCCGGCATATTCCCTCTCAAGTCGGGCAGCAGCGCCAATTCTTTTGGAGTTCAAAACCGCTCACAGCGGAGGCTGTATGGCAGATGCACCATGGTGGTAGAACCATTGTACTAGTTAATACCGTCCCTAAGGCACAGCAGATTTTCGCAGAGCTAGAACAGTTTGTGCAGGGTAAAGAAACGCCACCCCATCTTCTACTTCTGCACTCGCGCTTCTTTCCAGAAGATAGGAAAGCCGTAGAGGGTCAGCTTCATGACTACTTTGGTCCGGATGCTGCTAAAACCAATGTTATCCTGGTAACAACACAAGTTATTGAGGCGGGAATGGACCTTTCTGCCGATGACCTCCATACCGAGCTGGCTCCCATGAATACCCTTATCCAGCGGGCGGGACGGGTGGCACGCTATGTGCACCGTAATCGAGGGCGTGTGATAGTTTACGAGTTGGAAGCAGTGGACGGCCGAGCCAAGTTAGGCCCCTATAAAGACCAGAAAGAGTTTGTGGATGCAGGCCGTGAAATTTTGTGTGCCTTACCACCAGAGGGGGCACGAGTGGATTATCTGAAAGAGCTGGAATGGTTAAATAGAGTCCATGAAGAGAGCGAATATCGGCAGCTAGGTAAGCGGTATGATAATCTCAATCCGCGTCGTGAACGGGTTGATAAGGCGATCGAGTTTGGGGATCGAGGACTGCTTACTGAATTAGTGCGGGACGCTACCGGGGTCAACGTTTTGGTCTGTGCAAGTCCAGAGCAGGCTTTCGGAGACCCCAATGGCCGCATGAAGTGGCCTCAGTTGCTTAGTGTTCCGCCTGAATCGCTTATTGCCGAGCTTGACGATTATTTTCGTATGCCTCTAGAACCGAACAGCTGGATCGCCAAAGCAGCTCAAGTGGTGGAGCCGGGAGAGGGGGCACAAGGATTTGAGTTGGTGTGGAATTCAATCTCTCATAGCAAAGAATTTTGTATTCACTGGTTGATTGCCCTTCATCCGAACTACGCAAGCTACGATCCACGCTACGGGCTGCGTTTAGGGCAGGAAGGTCCTGAAACACCTCTTCGCTATGGAACTCCGGAGCCGCTGCCTCGCGCGCAATATCTTCGAGAGGAGTGGGGTAAACATGCTGAGCGCATTCGGATGCAGGCAAGACATATGGCTCCCTACTATCGGGTGGCTGCAAAACGGCTGGCGAAAAAATTTCAGTTCCCCTCGCCTGAACTTGTTGAGCAGTTTGTAGAAAGCGTGTGTCTGTTGCATGATACCGGCAAGCTGGCGGTGGATTGGCAAGAAAAGGCCTGGAAATGGCAGCGGTATAAGGAGGGGCGAAGCGCCCAACAAAATGAGATGCAGGAAAATGCCTTAGCCCACACGCTTTTCAATCCTGCAACCGATGGACACATTATGCGTAATCTTGTTGGCGAGTTTCCCCCTCATGCGGCTGAGGGCGCCTATGCATCGGGGGAGCTATTGTATTCCCAAGTGCTCGGGAGCGTGCCGGACGAAGAGCAGGCGGCCTCTATTACCTGTTGTCTGGTTACCGCTATAGCACGCCATCATGGCGCGCGAACCTCACAGCTATGCTGCTTTCGTCTAATACCGAATGCGGCAAAAGAGATCAGGGCGGTTTTCCCATGGCAAGGCGAAGAGGGTTTACTAGAATGTCAAGAGCAAACAGAAGCCAAGTCCTTTAGAGATGAACTTCTCTCTATAACGAAGAATCCGAGCTATTGGCCTTTTTATTGTGTTCTTGTTCGACGCCTTCGTTTGGCAGATCAGGGGGCGGTTCGAGAGCATCATCATAATAGCACGACTTGAGGCAAGGTTCTATAGCCGATTTCTAGAGACCCGAAACATGGATGGAGAGAGACCATGCAGATAACAGTTGAAAAACGAACCGGTACCTATGCCGATGCCTTAGAAGCGATCGGTTGGGCGTCTCTGCTTGCCGAGCTGGGGTTCGAAGCACACGGGGTTCGTATAGTGGATAAAGGCCCTTACTTCATGATAGAGACCAAAACCGATATCCCGCCGGACAAATGGCAGGCACCCGACGTAGGGTACCCCTACATTTGGGAGTGTGGTAAAGAACCCAAGCCACCGTGCAACTGGATACTCGACTATCAAAAAGAAAAAGACAAGCGACAGGCTTATCAGAAGGCTCGGGAACGGTCGGGCCGCAAGAGTGTGGTAGCGCAGCAACTGGGGGGTGAGGACCCCAGTAAACCCGTGCCGGAGCTCGAGCTCGCAATCTTCTTAGCCAACATGCGCAAAGGATGGAAAAGTGATAAGGAACTGGCAAAGTGGATTTCGCAAGATCGTCAGCGTGCTTTGGAGTGGGTGAAGGTAAATCTCAAAATTCCCGGGGCGTCGGTTCCAAACGAATTGCCTAAGATCACTAACTCACAGATGCTCAACCCGATATCGGGCAAAGGAATTCATGTGGCAAAAACTCAATGGAAGGCTCCTGCAGCCATTAACGAGACGCTCATAGATGGCTTTGCCGAGTGGATGAAACTTCGTGGCCTGTTTCGCGCGATGCTGCCGTTTCGAAACAGGAATGACTTCAAGTTCTTTGTGATCGAGCCGGCGGATATCTCCATCGCAGACTTGGAGAGCGTGAGAGCAGAACTTAGCAACATGAATTTATGGGGTGGAATCCGCCTTGATATTCATGCGACGCTGCGTTGTGCCGAAGTGCTCATTATGCATCTCGATAGGTTGCAGAGTTCGATACCACGGCAGCGATGGATGCAACGTATGACACCGCGAAGCATCATTACCGGCCTTCGACAGGCCTACTTCATGAGTTTAGGGCAGGCTGCGGCGCTCATGAATGAGGCGCTCTTTCCCTTGCCCGATTGGTTTAACATTAAAGAAAAATCGGATGCCGATGCCTATTTAGAGATTATCGGTGAAGCGATCGGTAGGCCGGGGGACCCTAACTCTAAAGGCTGTCTTTCCTCTCTCAAGGAGGACAACTCGGATGAGGGAAGGATTCTTCAACAGTATCGGCAATGGCTGTTAACGGGGGACCTTTTTGAACTGCTCGAATTTCACTATCAATTTGCCGTGCATGGTATGCAGAAGGAGGCTGTCAAAAAATTTTCTACTCAAAACCTCACCATGCTGATCACAAAGTCCTATTCGGAGGAATATCCTATGTTAAAAGAGATCGTTGAGAATTCGGGTTTTCAAAGCGTTGCCCGGGCAATTCGTAACTGCACCATCTACGCGCGAAGCTTAGATAATCGCGAAGTGCGCTTTGGTCTTGCCCAACAGTTGAAACAGAAAATAAAGGGAGGGAACAACGAGTTTGCCGCTGCCCTTTCAGAGTTTGTGCAAGATCAGAACTGGGAAGTGCAGCACAAGCTGAACGGCAAGGGGCACATGGTAAGCGTAGCAGATCTCAACGCAGTGCTTTCGCTTATAGATAAGCACGGGGCAGAACTGGTAGGCTCTTTACTGCTTGCGTATGGCTACGCCCAAGCAGAGAAGGTTAGCGGGAGAGACGAAAAAGACGAAGGAAGCGGCGCGGCATCGGCCACCGAAAACGGAAATGAGTAGAACAGGTTTAAAAATCTAACTCAAGGAGAAAAAGGGATGTATCGTTCCATCAGCATTTCAGGCATTCTCACACTAGACCTTCACGCGCTCAACAACGAGGGAACGGAAGGTAACACCATGATGACTCGGATGGTGGATATCGTTGACAAAGAAGGGAAGAGGGCTACGGTCAATGCGATATCCGGTGATATGTTCAAACACATTCAAGCCGAGCACCTTTTCCACGAAGCGGAGACTATGCAGTTGCCTTTATGCGCAGGGTGTAGGCTGTTCGATGCCAATCGTATCGGAGCCGACAACGAGTTTAAGGAGGGGTTCAGGGCGGGGGCTACGAACGAGGAGATCCTCGAAAAGTTGGTGAACCGCTGTGTTTTAGACGACTGTGAGGGCATTCTGCTTACTGGGAATATCGGTGGAAACCCACGTTCTCTCGCAAGAAAAAGTTGTGTCGAGTTTGGGTGGGTTGTTGGCCTACCCGAGAGCACCACCACCGATTCCTATTTCCACGCCAAGTATGTTCCCGAACGTGGTAAAGGCTCGGGCCAAGAAGAGAACCTTGGGCAGAACATCTTTCATCGTCCGGCCTCCTCAGGACAGTACGCCGCTGTGGTGTGTGTTGACTTATATCGGGTAGGCCGAAACGATATCTCTCTCAAGTATGTTCTCAACGAGGACGAAAGAAAAAAGCGAATCGGTGCCCTTCTACGGAGCATCCTTCATACGTTTATTAGGCCCACCGGCGCTCAGCGCAACACCCAAAATCCTCATGTCGTGGATTTTCGGGGTGTGATTACAGCCTCGCGCTCCGCAATGCCTGCTCCCTGTATAAGTGGGTTGAACTCCGACTTTGAGAACGAGATAGAACAACTCTGCCAGACGCTTAATAAGCTCAGCGAAGCCTCTTCAGAGCAGCAAAAACCGATCGATCTCTTCGCTTTCAAAAGCCTGAGTGAGTTCGGCAAAAGTATGGAGACTCTAATACAGAGCCTATCAAATGGGGGTGTGTGAGGTGAAGAGCATGAACCCACCTACCGAAATGGGTTCCTTGTTCGGCCAGGAACCTGAGAAATCTGAGGAAGAGCGAACATGGCTGCTTGTTACCTATTATCCGGTAAGCCTCTTCTCGCTGCGCACTACCTATGCCACAAGCAAAGGGGGTAAAACGCTTTTGGTCCCAACCCCTTATGCTGTTAAAATGGCTCTGCTCGATGCCTGTTTTCGCTGTTTTGATCCTCCTAGTGCTGCGACGCAGGCGGTGCGAGTTTTTGATCTCATTAAGCAGCGAGATTTTCGCTTTCGCCCTCCAAAGCATTGCCTTGTTCAGCACACCTTTATCAAGATACTTGAACCGACAAGGGGGGAGGACGGCCAAGCTAAGGAGGAAGACGGCCAATCCACTGCAAGCCCCTTTAAAAGTACTGTAGCCTACCGTGAATTCGCCTATTTCGATGGTGAACTTACCATCGCGATAGATGCAAGCGATTGGAGTGATGAGGAGACAGCTCTCATCCAGAAGCTAGCGGCTTGCGTAAACTCCTTCGGTAAGCGCGGCAGTTTCTGGCAATATGCATCATTCAAAACTTGTAAAGGTCCGTTGCCTTTCGGCTTTACGTGTCCGCACGACAAGATTAATGAGAATGCGACGTCCCATCTGGCGTTTCTAATGACTCAGGCTCTAGACGACTTTGGCGAAGAGCTTTGTAAAGATAAGCAGGGTTTTCAGAGGGTGAACACCTATGCGGAGAAATCCATCGAGCTTGGAAAACATCGCGTGCTGAAGCTAACAGCGGTTCCCTATCGAAGAGTTGCAGCTGGACGCCACTTCACATGGTACAGGCGAGAGGACAATCCAATATAGGCTCACTCGGTATGTCGTGAACGTAAAAGGAGAAATGAGGAACAACGTATGAATCAGTACAAGGGCCTCTCACGAAGACTAGAGAGGGCGAGGCGTCTGGCCCGAAGCGCTGCTCCTGAGCACAGCGAGGGAACAAGCGGAAACTCCGGCGCTGAAGGCAGGCGGCCTCTCTCTTGGACGCTCCTTGAGACTTGGCTTTACGAGGTACTAAAGATGGAGAAAGAACGTATCGAAACCATTCGTGTTGTTGCCGATCGCATTGCCGGGGAGATCCTTAGTCAGAACGACAAAAAGCTCCTTCAGAACCTGTGGTGGAGTTCCCGATATGACCACCTACGCGCACTGCTTATTCGTGCCGGAGTGCGCCGTGCAGAAAGAGGTCAACAGCCTCTTATTGGATTTGAGGAGTTCGTTACCGTGTTCGAGCACGAAGAGGATGTCGAGCGGCCTGATTGGCGTCTAGCCCGCGATCTGGTGTTAATACGCATTATCGAACAACTGCACCAGAAGGGATGGTTCCAGCAACATCCCGATGCTTTGCCAAAAGAAGCCACACAGCTGCCCATTCTGGATGAGAGCGATATAAGAGTCAAGGAAGAGTTGGTCGGGTAGCGCTTATCCGTTGAGGGCCGACTCCGGAAAGTGGGGGGAGGGCTTCTTTTGTGATAATTAGATATTTTAAAACTATATTATCTAGATAAAACTTTTAAGAGTACGCTAATGACAGAAAATTTCTCACAAGAGTTTCCACACTGCCTTGTTTTTACGGAGTTTGGGCTGTTTTTGGGCAAGCACTCGGAACGGCTGATTGTAAAAAAAGCCAAAGAGACAATCGCGGAGTATCCCCTGCTTGACCTTGAACAGGTGATCATCGCCGCTCCCGGCATCTCCCTCTCCTCCGACCTCGTGGCCGCTTGCATGAGGCGTGGCATTGCCATCGTTATGACGGACTATGCCGGTCGCCCCTACGCCCACATCACAAGCCCGGCCCTCCACGCCACCGTGCGCACCCGCCGCGCACAGCTCATGGCCTACAACGAGCCTCGCGGCGTGGAGATCGCCCGACGGTTTGCAATGGGAAAAATCCAAAATCAAATCAATCTCCTGCGCTACTTCGGAAAGTACCGTAAACGGCGCGGTCACGAATCCTACGCCCACATCGAGGGCCTGATAACACAGCTCGAAGCGCTGCTGCAGACCCTGCCCCATATAGAGGGAGCCGGCATTGAAGCGGTTCGTGATGCCTTTCTTAACGTGGAGGGGCGTGCCGCATCGCTCTATTGGCAAGGAGTCTGCCTCCTGCTGCCTCCACAACTCTTTCCTGGTCGCGTGCATCAGGGGGCAGCCGACCCGGTCAACGCCCTGCTCAACTACGGTTACGGCATCCTCTACAGCCAAGTTTGGAATGTGCTTCTTCTGGCCGGCCTCGAACCGTTTGCGGGATTTCTCCACGCCGATCGGCCCGGAAAGCCCAGCCTCGTGCTCGATTTTATAGAGGAGTTTCGTCAGCCCATTGTGGATCGAACGGTCATCGCCTTGTTCAACAAAGGCTTTGTGGTGGAGTGGGAAACACCCGACGCCGAACAGCGGGCGGAAAAACACGTCAAGGCCGATACAGGGGGCCCCAGAAAATCGCCAGAATTTCTGGGGCAGGGCACCCCTTCCCCTCTCGAGGAGGAGGGCGCCAGCCCTGAGAACACCGACGAGACCCCCTCCCAACAGATGCGTCTATCAGCGGATACACGCCGTGCTTTGGCTGCCAAAATTTTTGAGCGACTTGAGGATACGGAGCCTTTTGAGGGGAAACGACGCAAGCTAAGACACATTCTACAGATACAGGCACGGCATTTGGCAACCTTTTTACGGGGAGAAGGCGACTATAAACCCTACATCGCACGGTGGTAGCCGCCCGCCCGCAGAGGAAAAGAGATGCAGGTTTTTGTGGTTTACGATATTGTGGACGACAAGCTGCGCACGAAGATCGCCGATATCTGCTTGGACTATGGCCTGAAGCGCGTTCAATACTCGACTTTCATGGGCGAACTCAGCACAAATCGGCGGCAAGAGTTGGTTCTAAAGTTGCGTAGCCGCTTCAAAACGGCGGAGGGCTGTGTCTATGTTCTGGCGTTATGCGAACGAGATGCCGCTTTGGTTGTAAAGATGGGAAAGACACTTATTGAGCGTTAGGAGGAGAGGCGATGCCACCCCTTTTTGAGCTACGTATTGGCGATCTCAAGCAGTACGCCTACTGTCCTCGAGTGGTCTATTGGAGCTACTACCTGCCCATTGAGAAAGAGAGGACATTTAAGATGGAGTATGGAGCCGAGCAGCACGAGGTGCTCTCGGTGTTGGAGAGTCGGCGTTGTTTGGAGGCCTACGGCATTAAGGAGGGCAAGCGCTTCTTTCATGTGCCGCTGCGTTCGGAGCGGCTGGGTATGAGCGGGCTGCTGGATATGTTGGTGGTGGATGCAGAAGGGGTTTACTACCCGGTCGAGTTCAAGCACACGTCGGGGCCTATCTATGCAAATCATCTCTTGCAGCTGGCAGGGTATGCCCTTTTGGTGGAGGAGCGCTTCGGCACTGAAGTGAAGAAGGGGTTTATCTATCGCATTTCGCCGGAGAAGAGGGAGGGCGTCGGCCTTGAGGTAACGCCGGTGCGGATAACCGCGAAGTTACGACAGGAGGTTTTGGCCTGTATAGAGCAGATTCGGGAGATGGTCGTTCAGGAGCGTATGCCGGAGCCGACTTCTCGGCGAGGGCGTTGTGTAGACTGTGAATTCCGCCGATTTTGCGGAGATGTGGTATAGGGTGGTTGCCCTCTTGATTGGATTGGGTATTAGTTTTAGGAAAGTTGACCGGCTTTGCCTCTCATCGCGGGATTGTGAAGGAAGCTTAACTGTTCCCTCGAAAATCGGCTTTTTGCGGAGGTCGGCGTCCCATTTGCGAACGTGAGACAAGTAAGTTTCTCTCATTTTTCCTTCTGCCTTAGTGCAAAATCGTCTCGATGAGAGTAGCGATTTGCGATGACCTTGCAGGATGGAGGGGACGTGAAAAATTTTTGGGTATTGAGGCTAGGATGAGAAGGAATCAAGCTGATGGTTGGGTAATATAAAAGTATCCGGTCGGGGTTGCAACCTAATCCTGGCGGAGAACAGGACTGAAACTTATCCTGCGGATCGCCACTTCCACCAAACCACGAAAGTTGCAACCTAATCCTGGCGGAGAACAGGACTGAAACCCAACACAACGGATCGGGTAAGGCCTCGAACAAGCGGGTTGCAACCTAATCCTGGCGGAGAACAGGACTGAAACAGTATTCCAGCCTGCTGCAACTGCGCGTTACAGAAGTTGCAACCTAATCCTGGCGGAGAACAGGACTGAAACTTGTTTTTTACCAAACGTTTGGTCAATGGGCTAAAAAACAAGTTGCAACCTAATCCTGGCGGAGAACAGGACTGAAACCCTAATCATCAGCAGATATTTAACTGCTGTTTCTGATGTTGCAACCTAATCCTGGCGGAGAACAGGACTGAAACTGAAACGCAAACGACCCACCTCTGCCGATATATTTCGTTGCAACCTAATCCTGGCGGAGAACAGGACTGAAACAACAACATAAATGCACTCTGAGCGCTTACGTACGCTAGTTGCAACCTAATCCTGGCGGAGAACAGGACTGAAACTTAATATAGCCGTAGAAGGGTTTGAAGAGATATGAAAGTTGCAACCTAATCCTGGCGGAGAACAGGACTGAAACAATTCGGGTTTTGAGACGACGCGCTCAAACGCATTATGTTGCAACCTAATCCTGGCGGAGAACAGGACTGAAACTTGATCGACAGGGTCTTTCAGCGTGGCTAGGCTAGCGTTGCAACCTAATCCTGGCTGAGAACAGGACTGAAACCTGCGGATAACTCAAAACCCGTGCCTGCCCATAAAGTTGCAACCTAATCCTGGCTGAGAACAGGACTGAAACTGCAGTTGCTGGGGGTTATTATTCAGAAACGTTTTGTTGCAACCTAATCCTGGCTGAGAACAGGACTGAAACAACAAAGAACGCTTCCGTGTCAAGGAAGCGCCTCGTGCCGCATCGGAATTTATAGACTCCTCAATCAAAGCGCCCCCTAAGACCGCGCCCACCACAACTCGGCCAAAAACTCCTCAGCCTAGAACAGCCCACCGGCAAACGATAGTGGCGACCCACTCCAAAAATCCGCTCTCCCCTGTCGCCATGCTCCTGCTCTTACCCTCCTTCTTAAAACGCATAGAGGGTGCATCCGTGCTAAAATCGTGCAGGAAACGGCAACGCAATGTTGAAATAATAAAAAATGTCGAAACGCTTCTACCTCAGGAGAAGACACCTATGCCCGATATGTTCGTCAACCTGTTGAAACTCCCGCCCGTGGAGCCGCTCATCCAAAAACTACGCGAAGAGGGCGTGGTCATCCGACGAGCGCATCCCTTTGAAATAACACCCATCCGCAAGTTCATCGAAACCCACTTCTCCACCGGATGGGCCGACGAAGTGACCCCCTGCTACGCCCGACAACCCGTTACCCTATTCATCGCCCTGCGCGAAGGAAAAGTGATCGGCTTCGCCGCCTATGAGGCCACGCGACGAAACTTCTTCGGGCCTACAGGGGTGGCCGAAGCGGAACGGGGGAAACAGATCGGCAAAGCCTTGCTTCTGGCATGCCTTCATGGGATGCGGGAAATGGGCTATGCCTACGGCATTATCGGCGGAGTAGGCCCCGCAGACTTCTATGCCCGCGTGGCCGGAGCCACCCTCATCCCCGATAGCAGCCCCGGCATCTACACCGATATGATTAAAGACGACGAGGACAACTGCTAAACACGAAGGAGAACTGCCATGTATACAAGCGCTCTGAAAGAGTGGGCGGCAGCCGGCAAACACCCCCTTTGGCCAACCTCCGAACCTGCACAACAAACGGAGCCTGCACCCACCCTCCGCGCCCTTTTGCCCTACCCCAGCAAATCGTGCGGGGCCGCCATCATCGTCTTCCCCGGCGGAGGCTATGTTACCCTCGCACCCCACGAGTCAGACCCCGTGGCCGAATGGCTTACCACCCTCGGAATCGTGGGCTTCGTGCTCGATTACCGCCTCGCCTCCCTCAAGGCCGATACCGGAGGGGCCGCTAAATCGCAAGATTCTCTGGGGCAAGGCGCCCTCCCTCCAACCAAACGACCTCCTATGCTCGAAGATGCCGCCCGCGCCGTGCGCACTGTGAGGGCTAACGCCTCCAAATGGGGCATCGCTCCGGATCGCATCGGGGTGCTGGGCTTTTCGGCCGGCGGCCACCTGGCAACCACCCTTGCCACCCACTTCGATGCCGGAAACCCCCACCATGCCGATCCCATCGAACAGGTCTCCTCACGCCCCGATCTCGTCATCGCCATCTATCCGGTGGTGAGCCTTGTGGAGCCTTACGCCCATGCCTGGTGCCGCAAGTGCCTCCTCGGCGATGACCCTCCGCAAGAGCTTCTCGAAGAACTCTCCCCGGAGCGGCGCGTCACCGCTAACACACCGCCTATGTTCCTGGTGCATAGCGTAGATGACGACGGCGTTCCTCCGGCAAATAGCCTGAAGCTGGCCCTGGCTTTAAGTGAGGCGAGCGTGCCCTACGAACTGCATATCTACCAAGGCGGCGGACATGGATACGGCCTTGCACGCCAAACGCCCTACGCGCAAGATTGGCCACGGCGCTGCGCGCACTGGCTGCAAGAGACCGGCTTTATGGAATTGCGGAGAAAATAGCGTGAACGTTGAAGCCTCCTCTTCGCCATCCCGCCGCTCCTCCTGGCGTGCCAGCGGCCTTACCCCGCGCGCCCTCGTTTTAGGGCTGGGGTTCACCGTCCTCTGTGACCTTTGGATCCACTGGGCCGAACTGGTTCTGGGAGAAAGGGGCCATACCGCCCTCGCCAACACCAGCATTCCGGTAGGGGCCTTTAACATTCTGTTCTTCTTGGTGGTCTGCAACCTCGTGCTCTCCAAACTCTGTCGCCCTCTGGCCCTCTCGAAAGCGGAATTGCTGGTCATCTACGTTATGCTCATCGTCTCCACCGTGGTCTCTTCATCCGGAGGCATCCATTTCATCATTCCCACCGTTACCGCCGCGTTTTGGTATGCCGACAGCAGTAACCAATGGGCCTCCAAATTCCTTCGCTACATCCCCGGCTGGATCGCGCAAAAGAACCAGATAGCCCTTAAAGGCTTTTATATCGGCAATGCCCACGTGCCTTGGGCCTTGTGGCGCGCGCAACTGTTCTCTTGGTGGCTTTTTCTGGTGCTCTTCACCATGGCGACCCTCTGCCTCATGGCGCTTCTGCGGCGGCAATGGGTAGACCGCGAGCGCCTCGCGTTCCCCACAGTGGCCGTGCCGTTAGCCGTTATTCGAGAGCCGGCCAACCTGCTGCGCAACGGGGTCTTTTGGATAGGCTTTTTCATTCCCTTCTCCATAGATGTCATGAACACCCTGCACCTTAACCTGCCCGCCTTTCCCTACTTTCCCACACGCACCACCGATCAACCCGACCTCCATAACTACTTCACCTCGCCCCCATGGAACGCCATCGGCTATACCCCGCTCTCCATCTACCCCTTCGTCATCGGGATCGCTTTTCTGCTCTCCACCGATATGACCTTTAGCTGCTGGTTTTTCTGGCTGGTGGGCAAGCTGGAGCTGGTCTTCGGGGCGGCGACGGGCATCAATGCGGGCGCCACCGGCAGCGCCCAAAGCACGTGGCCCTACACCGGCCATCAGGGGGCCGGAGCCTTCATCGCGCTTACACTGGTTGGGCTGTGGTTTGCACGGGGCTATCTAAAAGATGTGCTGCAAATTGCGCTACACGGCGGCCCCGACGCGGAGGAGCCTCTGCCCTACCGGTGGGCCTTTTTAGGCTTCGTGGCGTGTTTGGCAGGAATGATCGCCTGGAGCGTGCACGCCGGCATGCATCTGCTACCGGCCACCCTCATTGTGACTCTAGCACTTGTCTACATTCTTGCCGCCACGCGCATTCGCGCGGAGACCGGCGATGCATGGCTGTTCGGGCCTACGATCACCGCCTACGATGTCATGACCACCACCTTCGGCACCACCTTCTACCAACCGGTAGACCTTACCATTATGGCCTTTCTGCGCAGCGCCATCGCCAGCAACGACCTGCGGTGCATGGCCATGCCCATCCAACTCGACGCCTTTAAAATGGCGGATGTGGTGGGGGTAGACAAACGGCGGATCACGGTGGCGATCGTGATCTCCACCCTACTGGGCATCTTTATCTCTATGGCCATTGCCCTCATGGTGTGGTACGCCTTTGGGGCCGGAGCAAAAACCGACCCGTGGCGCACCTACATGGGGCGTATGCCCTTTGACCAGCTCGCCAACGTGCTGGGCACGCCGCTGAGGCCGGATACGCGAGGAACTATCGCCATAGGAGCCGGCTTTCTCATCACCACCGCACTTATGCTTTTGCGCATGCGCTATACCTGGTGGGCCTTCCACCCGGTGGGCTATGCCATCGCCAACACGCCCACCATGAACCAAATCTGGTTTCCTTTTCTCATCGCCTGGCTCTGTAAGGTGCTTATCCTCCGCTACGGCGGCATCGAACGCTACCGACGCGCCCTCCCCTTTTTCTATGGAGTCATCATCGGCGATTTCCTCGCCGGCGGCCTTACCACCCTCGTGGGGTGCCTTACCGGCATTAACGTCTACCCCATTAACTGGTGATCAATCTGCGTACTCCAAAACCCCGTTTTTGTCGCGCAGAAGCACGGAGGAGGTGGCTTCGGCCGTCTTTAGGGTCAGGGTACTGCCGTCCTCCATATCCAGTTGCAGGGTAGTGCCGGATTGGCGCACGGCCTTCACCGTGCCCCCCGTCGGCAGGTTTTTCGGCACCTCAGAAACCCGAACGGTCATTTTCGAGCCGTCGGTAAACGTTATCTGCAGTTGAACGTCCTGCGGCTGCAGAGAAGCAATGGTTCGGCCCTGAATCACGCTGGTCAACTTTTGATTACGTGCCATTTTCTACTCTCCTCCTGCCTTTACATAGCCTTGTCGAATGGCCTGGTCTTCCGTCATATACTCGCCGCTTTTGGTATTTCCATAATAGCGCGAACCGGGCAGAAAGTACTTTCCCGATCGCGTGTTCACCCACACGCGCACGGCCCCGTTTGGGGTGCTGCCTGAGGTGGCGTCGTTTGTTGTATTCGATGTGCTATCGGGTACCGGGGTTGTGGCCACCGGCGCCGTAGGCCCGCCTCCGGCCCCCGCTCTTCTTGAGGCGGTCTCCGTGAATTGACGGTACTCTTGAGGGCTTAAAGGCCGGTCGGTATGAAAAACCTGCTTGTAGGTGGCGATCCAGTCGGTAGCGATGTCGTGCTGTGCTATGGCCAAATCCATCTCACCGCCACACACCTCTCGATGCAACTCGTTTTCGAGTTGGTCTTTAATATGGGCGTTCCAGGGGTGCGTGATGTAGGACTGAGGCCACAGGTTTTTGATGCTGTTGGAACCGCCAAGCTCCAGACTGATCAGGTGGTCTATCTCGTACTCACCGGGGCGATGATGATAGATGCCGTACTCCTGGTAAACTTGCCGCTTCACCTCAATAGGCACGTTTCTTACCTTGCGCGCATACCCCGGCACGCAGATGTCCTGCACCGTGACGGGCAGTGTATCGCCCGGCGTTAGCTGAGGGTTAGGCAAAAACGACGCATACTGACTTCGGTCAGCCTGCACCACCGAATCGGGCAGACTTCCTAGGCTGGAGAGAGGCGCTTTAGGGTGTCCTCCGCACCCGGCCAGCAAAAACGCGAAAGCCAGGCCACATGCCGTCCACGTCTCGAAACGGCGGGCAAAGTTTAGAAAACCTGTTCTCATTTCCATGGAAACCCTACGTCGAAAACGCCTTCGTTTACAGCAAGAATACCCTAAATCTGTCTGCTTTCCTCCTATCCCGTCTTAACGGCGGTGCTGCGTGGGAAATCGAGCCGGTATGCCTTATGAGGTAACATGTCTCTATTAAACCCATCTTTCTTTAGAGTGTTTTTATGTTCGACCCCGATGTCATCGCGCTCATTGCGGAAAGAAAGATACAAGAGGCCATCGAGCAGGGCAAGTTCGATAATCTGCCGGGAAAAGGCAAGCCGTTGGTGCTGGAGGAGGAGGCGGTGATTCCCCCGCATTTGCGTGTAGCCAATCACGCGCTGCGCAGTGTGGGTGCGCTGCCGGAGTGGGTTCAACTGTTGAAAGAGATCGCAACCCTCAAGAGAGAGATAGCCCAGCTTCGTGTGCAACTGATCGCACAAAGCCGACGACGGCGTTTTGTCTTGAATTCGGCACGCGTGCGGCCGGCCACGCGCGAGGCTTACTTGCAATGGTGTGTTCAGATGCGGGCGCTTTACCGGCAACGCCTCTGTGAGGTGAACCTGTTGGTGCTTCGCTTCTCTCTCGTAGCGCCCTCGTCGCAGGTAGATAAAGCCCTTCCCTATCGCGTTGTTGTGGAGATGGAGGCGTTCGATACCGAGTTCCTTCCGTGTCCTCTTGCGGCCCTCCCCGAGCTGTCTTCGGCAACGCCCTATGAGGAGGCTAAGGCTAACGCTAAGGAGGGCCTGTTGCGCCGCCTTATGCGAATGCGCTACCGCAATCTGCAGAAACCCTCTAAATAGGCAAAAGAGAGCTTAGCATAGAGACCGAGTGCTCGCTTATTGGTTTCCCCTTTCCCTGCAGAGGGAGGGCTTGAAGAGTCGGTAAGAGAGACGCCTGTCATTTCTCGTGAGATAAACACCTGTCATTTCGAGCCGAAGGCGAGAAATCTTGCGTTTCACTTCCCACCAGTTCTGAGGACAAGTACGTGTGCTTTGAAGGGGAAGGGGGTGGGGCTGCAGAAACTGACAATCTCACGGTTCTAGAGCCAATTGACAAAGCAAGCCTGCCTTGCTCGCCCCTATCCCGTCCTTTCGTCTTGTAGACAGCCATGCAGCGGCCAGAGAAAGAGACTATTAAGAGAATAAAACAGGCCGCAAGGGCGCCGTCCGCTAGGATGCTCACCGCTAGGTGCCCTCTCCCCATTGGGGAGAGGGCAGGGTGAGGGGCTGTAAAAGCAAATAGAGAATGTCCGCCTCGGTTAGGAGAGGGTCTCTGTAAAAAAGTCTATCATGGTGTTGTAAAGATGCTCTGCCATACCCTCGAGGCCATGATGCTTGTCTGGATAGACCATCATACGAAACGTTTTCCCGGCCTGCTGTATGGCTGCCGCCAGGCGCATGCTGTTTTGAAAGTGCACATTGTCGTCCGCCGTGCCGTGTATCAACAAAAAATGCCCCTCTAAACGGTCGGCATAGGTTATCGGACTTGAGTGCACATAGCCGTCGGGGTTATCGGCAGGGCGTCGCATATATCGTTCGGTGTAGATGCTGTCATAAAGTTCCCAGTGAGTTACCGGGGCCACCGCAATGGCCGATCGAAATACAGAAGCACCACGCAGAATGCAGAGACTGGCCATATAGCCCCCATAGCTCCAGCCCCAAATACCGATGCGCTTTGAGTTTACATAGGGCAGGCTTCCAAGCCATTTCGCCCCTGCAATCTGATCTTCGACCTCGTAGTGCCCGAGGTTTTGGTAGACGATCTTTTCGAAGTCCCGCCCACGCATGCCCGTGCCTCTTCCATCTACCATCGCGCAGAGGTAGCCCTTCGAGGCAAAAAGCTGTTCAAAGCCGTTGCCACTTCCATAGGCGTCGCGCACCGTCTGTGAACCGGGCCCTCCATACACCGACATCACCACCGGATAGCGTTTGTTGGGGTCGAAATCGGCCGGTTTAAGGAGAGCAGCGTAAAGCTCTAAACCATCAGAGGTTCGAAAGGTATGAAACTCCCAGCTTCCAAGTGGAATGTTTTTCAGTTGCGACATAGGGTTTTCGTGCACGGTGGAGATCGGGCGCCCACTGGCTTGGTGTAGGGTTATTTTGGGTGCAGAAGCGATGCTGGAAAAGGTATCGAGGTAGTGTTGACCATCCGGAGAGAAGAGAGGGGAGTGGGTGCCGGCCTCGTCGCTCAACTGCATCATCTCGCCGCCGCCGTCTAACAGCACGCTGTAGATGTGTCGTTGGGTGGGGTTGGGGCGCGCCGCCGTGAAAAAGGCGATGCGATGCAGGGAATCTAGGCCCACCACGCGGTCTACATCCCAATTGCCGGAGGTGAGCTGGCGCAGAAGAGTGCCCTTGGTGTCGTAAAGATAGAGATGTTGATAGCCGTTGCGGTCGGACGGCCAAAGGAACTGATCGGAGTTCTCAACGAAAAAGACATCGCCGGGCGATTCGACCCATGTAGAGGAGACCTCGCTAAAAAGGGTTTTCGTCTCGCCGGTAGCCGGGTCGCCCAAAAGCAGATCGATTCGATTTTGATGGCGTGGTATTCGCTGCAGAAGCAGTTGGTTTTGGGGCGTCCACTGCATTCGTGCAATGTAGATGTCGGGGTCTGAACCGATAGAAACCCAGCGCGTGGGGGGCACAACGGAGCCATCTAGTCCCTCAAGGGCAATAACCCCTATCTTAACCAGAGGATTTGGGTCACCTGCCTTGGGGTAACGTATGCGCACAGGCTCCATGTGCAGGCGGGAATACTGCGGCAGGTCTATTTCCGGCACCTGGGTCTCATCTATTTGATAGTAGGCTATATGACGGCCATCCGGTGAGAAAGCCCAGCCATCCACAAGGCTCAGCTCTTCTTCATAGACCCATCCAAACCGCCCATTGTAGATAAAGGGCGCAGCGGTATTGGTTAGGCGAAACTCTTTGCCGGATGCGCACTCCAAAAGGTAGATGTCGCCCTGGCGCACATAGCCGATGTGCTTGCCGTCGGGGGCCCACTTCACTCCGTAGTGCTCTTCGGAAGAGGCCAGTACCCGTTCCATTTTGCCGGACGAGATGTCGTAGATAAAGACCTCTTTGTCGCCACGATCCGAGCGCCAATGGGGAATGCGTGCAAAGAGCAACCGGCTTTCATCTGGCGACCATTGATAGCCCATAATTGCCAGCGTGCGCGCCTCGTTCTCTCCGGGAATCGAGACTTTGAGGGCTTCTGGAGGCACCACCATCTTTCGTTCTCCGGTGGTGATGTCGTAGAGCCACACGGTGGTAGTGGTAGAATCGGGCGCATTATCTAAAAAACTAAAACGGCGGCCATCTCGCAGCCAGTGGGGCTGGCGCAGCACGCTGGCCTCGAAGATTCGTTCGCGCGTTATGGCCTCTAACGTGAGTACGGGTACGTTCGTCTCTGCCACAAAATCTCCTCCCTCTGTTACCCGTTATATTGTGCTTATGCATCTATCTTTCCTGCAGGCATCCAAACTCTCCAGCTGCCGAAAGAGCCATTAGAGAAGTCTGCCGATTTCTGCAATACCCCACGTCCGCTCAAGGGTACCCCCTACAGCCCCTCACCCTCACGCTCTCAATGCCCCCACCCCTCTGCCCCTCCCCCTCTTAGGGAGAGGGGCACCTCGCGGTGGGCGTCCTCGCGGACGGCGCCTTTGCGGCCTGTTTGATTTTCTGAATCGTCTATTTGGCTGGCCGCTGCATCGCCGTGCGCTAGCACCTCCCGAATCGGGGGAAAGGACGGGATAGGGGGCGAGCAAGGGAGGCTTGCTTTAAGAATTGGCTCTAGAACCGCGAGACTGTCATTTTCTGCAGCCCCTCACCCTAACCCTCTCCCCAATGGGGAGAGAGGCACCTAGCGGTGGCCGCCTCAGCGGCCTGTGTCGTTTCCTTTATCGCTCATCTCGCTGGCCGCTGCATGGCTGTCTGCAAGACGAAAGGACGGGATAGGGGGCGAGCAAGATAAGCTCATTTTGCTAACCGGCTCTAGAACCGCGAGACTGACAGTCTCTACTGCAGGCCTGACTTGCTAGCTTGGGCTTACTGCAGAGAGTCGGCAACAATGGCGAACTCACCGGGGGTCAGATGACCGATATAGATGATCGCAATGGTGCTGCCGTCGGAAGCACGCTGAAGCCATCGCGCCCCAACACCATGCAGCACGGGAGGTGGGCCGTAACGCGCCCGTGGATTGGGGCGCAGCACACGACGCTCGGTGAGGCTAAAATAGTTAAGGCCCCGACTGTAGCGCAGTACCACACTTGGATTATTCGGAGTGTCGGAAAGCCAAATGCCGCTTAGCACGTAGCCTTCCGGCAGTTGGGTGGGCCTCAGTATAGGGAAGGGCACATGGGGTTGGGCCTCCTCAATGCTGCGAAACTGTGGGCGCTCGGAGGGAAAGAGCGGCTTCACGTCCGCTGCGCGCGGTAAACTCGCCGGAGAGAACATTTGTGGGGTTACACCCGCCTCCGGCCCAATAGCTATATTCACCATATAGGTGGCCGAGATCATCCCACGGGCGTTCCAAACCTCCTTGCGCAACACAATGCCCGTTTGGCGGTCAATCCAGAATTTGCGTTGTGGAATGCCCATCGGTTGTCCGGGCACATTTTCCAAGATGGTTACGATGGCGCAATCGCGTCCGGCAACGTTCTCCTCTCCGGTCACCACGGCCTGCAGACGGCCGCTGCGAATGCCCTGCACCAGTTGGCGTATCTCATTTTGTTCCTGGTTGGTGGGCAAAGTCGCCACATCGAGTCGGTGTGCACGGGCGTGATAGTCAAAAAAGTGTCCGGGTAGAATCAGCATAATGTCGCCGGCGAACTGTGGTGGGGCGAGGTACTGTATGCGAATACGCCCGTGGGTATCGGCCCAAATCTGCTGTTCGGAGTATCTATCGCCGATCTGGGTACGTTGCAAGCCGGAATAGTCGCTGCTTGGATGAAACATCTGCTTTAGAAGCGCGATGGCTTGCCGGTCTACCTGGCTCGACGGCTTGCCTACCGGCCGAAATCGGGGTTGGGTGCCTTTTAGGTGTCGGGGGTGGGGCGCACGATAAGGCTTTTGCGCTGTGGCCGGTCCGTAGAAAAGCAGGAGGCCGCCCAAAAGGGCTAGTATGGCCGGCGCAATTCCACCGCGACAGAGCCAAGAGGCGCCCTTTATTGAAGAGAGCGGACCCAACGGCCCGCTCCCCAGACGGTTCTGTGATTGTGTATGGAGGATGGCCATCGCTGCTACTCCGAACCGTTCCCTTCGCTATCCAGGCTTAGTGGGGCTGCAAGGCGCTCCGCGGTGGGGTCATCTAGCGGGTCGCCGGCTGCGGTAGCCACATGGCGTTCCAAAGCCTGCTGCAGATGCGCGGCCGTGTTGGTGGTATTTGTAGTGTTAGGCGAGGATGTAGAGGTGGGGCGTCCCACCATGAAGAACACCAAAAGCCCCACGGCGGCCAACCCGGCCCCTACAAGCGAGACTCGGCGCAGACTCAAGACGTTCCGTAGCGCCAGCCACTCGTCGCGCCAACGTGCCGAAAAGGAACGCTGTGCTTGGGGCACGGGGCCAAGCGCATCGAGCTGGGCGTGCAGTTTCCGCATAAAATCGTCGGGCGTGCTGTGGCGTTCTACCGAGCGCAACGCACCTACCAAAACCTTCATCTGTTGCGCCTGCGCCGCACATTCACGACAATCGGCGAGATGGCGCTCTACCTCCCATGTTTGGCGGGCCGAGAGGGAACCATCGGTGTAATCCGATAGAAGCCCCTGAATCCGTTCACAGTCTCGATTATCCCAACTGGCAAAAGGTCTATTCATTTTGTTACGATCCCCCATCCTTTACCCAAATCGATCTTACCCAACCTATAGCATTACGTTCAAATAAGGCTCTAGCTTTCGCCGAAGCACCGCACGGGCGTTGAAAAGACGAGACTTTACCGTGCCCAACGGACAGCCGGCAATGGCGGCGATCTCTTCATAGGAAAGCCCTTCCACATCGTAGAGCAGCACCACCATGCGCAGCTTTTCGGGCAGCTCTTGCAGGGCTTTCTCCAGCTTTTCGCCTAGCTCTTTGTTAAGCAAAAGCCGTTGCGGGTCGAAGGTGGCATCGGGAATGTCACGTTGAAGGCCCTCTTCTTCCTCTTCGTTGTCCGGCGAAAGCGAGGTAACCAATCCCTGAGTGCGTTTCGCGCGACGGCTATGATCGATGCAGAGATTGGTGGCAATGCGAAAAAGCCAGGTGTTGAGGCTGGCACGGCTCTGGAAGGAGTGCAGACTCAGATAGGCGCGCACAAAGGTCTCCTGAGTAAGGTCTTCCGCATCTGTTGCATTACGCACCATGCGATAGATGTAGTTGTAGACCTTATCCTTATAGCGCAAGACGATCTCGTTGAAGGCGGCCCGGTCGTTGGCCTTTGCGCGCTGTACCAGCGCCGTATCTGCGTGCATAACACTCCCCGCTGCCGTCATTGCCGGTTCACTCCCGTTTCCAATTCCTGTGCGTTGTTTCTATAGCTTTAGACGTGAGGGGTGCCGGATTGTTCAGCTTTTTATCGTTATGTTGGCGATGGCGTTTTGGGTAGCAAACCGCTCGGCCTCGATATAGGTGCCGGTTTGGAGGCCCAACGTTGTGATCTGCTCGCGCACGCCGGGGTGCAGCAGTGCGTGCAGCTCCACATCCTCCACAGCAGGTGATTGCAACCCCTTGGGCAGCTTTTTGGCGTAGTGGGTGCCCGGATGAAAGTAGATTTCGTTGGTGGCACCGCCTAATCGTTGCAACAGCCTCACCACATAGTCGAGATGCATATTGCCGCTTTGCAGTTGGCCGTAGACGCGATCGCAGTAGAAGAAGGACGGCTGACGATCATTATCGGCAAAAACGGAATGAAGAATGCGGAGGGCACGGCGCCGCAAGAGCCTGAGAAAGAGAGCCGCTCCGATGTTGAGATTCAATCGGTCACCACCGCTGCACCAATGGGTGAGGAACTCCTCGAAGGGGAGGCGAATGCGGTAGACACCGTGAGCGCGACACAGGGAGAGAAAAGAGGTAAGAACGGCAGGGTGGAGGTGCATATGCTGGTGACCATCCGCATGGGACCAAGGCAGCCCGGTGTCGGCGAAGCGGGCGAACTGCGCCTCCATTTCCCTGTAAAGCTCCTTCTGGGCAGCTTTCGAGAGGGCGTATCGCAGACCGACGCGAAAAGGGTCAGCTCCGAAACGTCCGTTCGAGTTAACGAGATGCGGGATAGACTTGGGGGGCAGCAACGCGTGATCGCAAGAGACCACCACATGCAACCCTACGCCCAACGTGGGGTGGTTTTGGGCTATTTGAACCGCCTCATGGAAACCCGGCTCGGCCACCATGAGGCTGGCACTGGTAAGAACCCCCTGCGTGTGGGCGCGCAGCACAGCGGCGTTCACACGGGGGCTTAGGCCGAAATCGTCGGCATTAAGAACGAGAAAACGTTGCACCAACAGCCCTCGGTGGGCGGCATTTAGGCCTGAGAGGCGGAGGGTGTGGACTTCGTTTCACGCTCGCGCTGCCGCACCTGTTCCTTGCGCTCTTTTAGATAGTTGAAGAACTCGCGCCCCTCCCGGAGGCGACGCACAAACATCTGCCGATCGGTAAGCATCTCGGCCACGATACGTGCGATAGGGCCGGGGCGGAAGTAGAACTGGCGATACATGCGCTCCACGGCATCCTCGATCTCGGCGGCGGACATGGTCTCATACTGAAGGGTGGCCACCTGGATGCCGGAGCCGGCCACCAGGCTATCCCGTGCGATCCAGCCGTTGGCGATGGCCTGGTCGTAAAGCTCGGTGCCCGGGTAGGGCGCGGCAATAGAGACCTGAATGGTGTGTGGATCAAGCTCTTTGGCGAAACGAATGGTCTCCTCCACGGTCTCTTTGGTCTCGATGGGCAGCCCGATAATGAAGGTGCCGTGCACCTTAATGCCCAACTTTTTGCAGTTCTTCATAAATTCGCGGGCCATCTCCAGCTTGATGCCCTTTTTAATGCGATTGAGAATCTGTTGGTTACCGCTTTCAAAACCCACCAGCAGCAGGCGCAACCCGTTATCCCGAAGCTGTTTGAGGGTATCGTAGTCCACATGGGCGCGGGCATTGCAACTCCATGTTAGCTTAAGCCGCTTCATGTGCTTGCTGATCTCCACGGCACGGGCGCGGTCTATGGTAAAGGTGTCGTCGTCGAACATGTATTCGCGCACCTTGCTGCCCCAAATGGCTTTGGCCATCTCCATCTCACGCCCCACAACCTCCGGGCTTTTCGCACGGTATTTGTGGCCCCCAATGGTTTGAGGCCAAAGGCAGAAGGTGCATTTTGCGGGGCAGCCGCGGCCGGTATAGAATGAGATATAGGGATGGAGGAGGTAACCGATAAAGTATTTGGTGATGTCGAGGTTTTCTGCGTAGACGGGGAAGACGGAGGGCATCTTATCCCAATCCTCTATTAGCTCGCGATCGGGCGTGCGTCGAAGCGTGCCGTCCGGCTCGCGCCAAGACAGCCCTTTTATCTCCTCCCAGGGTTTACCCTGCGCGAGTTCGAGGCAGGTATAGTCGAACTCATGCCGACATACGAAATCAATCACGGGGTTTTCGCGGAGGGTCTGTTCTGGCAGCACGGCCACATGGGCGCCGATAAAGCCGACTTTGAGGTCGGGGTTCTGCTCTTTCATGCGGCGGGCGCATTCCACATCGTTGGGTAGGGAGGGCGTGCTGGTGTGCATGATAACGAGTTCATAGTCCTTAGCGATCTTCAACACATCCTCCACGGTGATGCCGTGTGGGGGAGCATCTATGAGCTTGCTGCCGGGAACAAGGGCGGCCGGTTGGGCTAGCCAGGTTGGGTACCAAAACGAGGTGATCTCGCGTTTGGCCTGGTATCGCGATCCGGCACCACCATCGAACCCCTCAAAAGAGGGTGGGCTAAGGAACAATGTCTTCTTCACGATAGTCGCTCTCTCCTCTTCATCCCGAAATAGAAACCTTCACTCTAATTAGGATACCCTCAAGAGCGGTCGAAGCGCAACCAAATCGGTCTATTTACTTTTAAAAGTATCTAGGAAGCCGATTGCGGCGAAGCTCTCCATTCCCCGGGAAATGGCTGTTCAAGAAGAAAAAAGAAAGTCAGGCTATAGGCCTGCTTCTGCTTATTCATCACACGATAGCATCTTGCTGCAGAAGAAAGCTTATCTTCTCCAACACAGATGCCGGCGCCCGTCTTATTTGGCGTTAGGATCGATTTTTTCTATTTGTCGGTGTTGTACTATCCACGGTTCAAGCGCTTTCGCAATGGCCAGTTCTACGGCACGCTGCTCGTGCGGCGTTTTGGGGCCACCGCTCACCACCGTGAAGAGCGAGCTGATAAACAACGTCCCGAGTGCCTTCAGCACGTCCTCTTTTGCCGTATCATCCATGGCCAGGTCGTGAACGTCCAAGGCAACCACACGATTTTTCACATCTACAATACGGAAGCTCACCGTACAGGTGGACTTGGTTTTCGGCCCCAAACCCACCCAAATGCTTCGTGAATGCCAAGAGGCCATAGGTACCATTACCCAGTCCGCACCTAAGGCCATGCCTACACGAAGCATGGAGGCCGGAGAGGGGATAAAGTCAAACTTCGGATCGTACTCCTCTGCATTTACCTGTAGCCAAGCTGCCGTGACACGCGCCTCCGGTATCTCCTCGATACCCATTTTATCCAGCAGCTTGTGAAGAAAGTTTTGGGCTGTCTCATGGGAGGTTTTGGTGCCCCACTGAAACGTCCACGGCAATACCGCGATTTTTTCCACTTGAACCGGTTTGACGTCGGTGTCGCCGGTAATTGGGATGGGAGTTCCCGGTGCGGTTGTTGGGTTCTCCGAAGGAGGGTTTGCCAAAGATACGGCAGCGATAAAGAGGAAGCTGGTAACGCCAATGGCCGTTCTTAGTCTCTTAAAAACTTGAAAACGTTTCATCCTAATCTCCTCCTTAAAGTAGGCTATGTGGATGAGGTCATCGAGTGACCTCTATAGTTACAATGCGCTCGGCGCCAAAAAAAGAGGAAAATCAAGGCCTAAGGTGCTAAATTGTTAGAAAGAGGTTGCGAAGCCGCCGTAAAGAAGGTAAGACTCTTTGGGTCTCACGCAGTGAGGCCTTGCTAGCCGGTAAAGGAGCCTTTGGAGAAAGATGCCGATAGAAGAGGTGTATATCCCTCAGATGGGTGAGGGATTGCAAGAGGTTGTTATCGTTAAGTTGCATAAGCAGCCGGGCGATGTTGTGAAGCGAGACGAGCCTTTTTATACGATGGAGACCGATAAAGCCTCCCTCGAAGTGGAGTCGCCCTACGATGGCGTGTTGCGCGAGTGGCTGGCGGAAGAGGGGGCCGTGCTGCCTATCGGTGCTCCTATTGCCCGCATCGAGGTGCTCGCTACGATGGCAACATCCTCGCTGCCAGCTAAGCTCTCTGTAGACGTTGAGGGGGAGGGCGTCGGCCTTGAGGGGGAGGGCGTCGGCCTTGAAAAACAACAATTGCCCTCCGTAACGATTCCACCTCGCACGCGCGCCTATTGCAAAGAGCATGGCATCTCTGAAGAGGAGATGCGCCGTATCCCCACACCCACCGGCAAGCTGTTGCCGGAGCATGTGGATGCCTACCTGCAAGCAAAGCGGTTGCAGCCGTCGGCTCCAGCGCACAATATCTCTACAGAAGGCGACTACGCCGATCGCCCGCTTAGCGTGCGCCAACGCACCTTCATTCACCGCCTGCTGCGTAGCCAACAGACGGTGGTGCCCGCTTCGGCGAGGCGCATTGTGGAGTGGGGGCGCATTCGACGTTTCGTAGACCGCCTGCGGGCGGAAGAGGAGCTGAGCGACGACCCTGCCGAGAAGGCGCTGAAGCCTACCGCCTTTCAAACGTTTGCCTACTGCGTTGCCCAGGCACTCAAAGAGCATCCACGGTTCCGCTCCACCCTCGTCGGCGAGGCCACCGTGCGTGAGTACCGGCACGTCAATCTCGGTATTGCGGTGGCCTTACCGGAGGGCGAACTGGTGACGGCAGTGGTGCCCAACGCGGATACCCTCTCTTTCACCGACTTCCTACGAGTGGCCCAGGAGCGCATCGAAAGGGCGCGCGGTGGAGAAGACCAGGCTGCCGAGACAACGCAGTTTCTCCTAAGCTACCTAGGCCCTTACGATATTCTCGATGCCACGCCCGTTTTGGTGGCCCCGGCGGTTGGGGTGCTGTTCATCGGCTCGGCCTACACGCTGGAAGGAAAACAGGTGGCCAATATCTCACTTACCTTTGACCATCGCGTTGTTCAAGGGATGGATGCCGCGCTGTTCCTACAAACCATCGCCCGCAACGTCGAGGCCGTTGAGGAGATTGTGCTATGAACCTTGCTCAAAAGCTTAGCCGCTATACCGACCAATTGACCTACGAACTTTTGCCGCCGGAGACGGTTCATGCGGTGAAGCGCCATCTCATAGATACGTTGGGTTGCGCTCTGGGCGCCTACGACAGCGAACCGGCCTCCATTGCGCGATCGGTGGCAGGCACCGTCAGCTGCGCCTTGCCGGCCACCGTAATCGGTGCCGGCCTCAGCAGTTCGCCGGAGATGGCCGCCTTTGCCAACGGGGTCGCCTTTCGTTACCTAGACTACAACGATACCTATCTCTCTAAAGAGCCGGCGCACCCCAGCGATAACTTCGCCGCCGTGCTTGCCATCGCCGAACCGATGGGGCGCACCGGCAAGGAGCTGATAGTCGCCACCGTTTTGGCCTACGAAATTCAATGCCGTCTGTGCGACGCTGCCTCTATTCGGGCACGCGGCTGGGACCATGTGACCTACGGCTCGTTCTCAACGAGTTTGGCCGCCGGGAAGCTTCTGCATCTCGATCAGGAACAATTGACCCATGCGCAGGCCATCGCCGCCGTCTCTCATAATGCGCTGCGCCAAACCCGTGTAGGAACCCTCTCGCACTGGAAGGGGTGTGCCTTTGCCAACGTAAGCCGCAATGGGGTTTTTGCTGCCTTGTTGGCACGCCATGGCATGACCGGCCCCTCCGACATCTTTGAAGGTGAGATGGGGTTTTGGAAGCAGATATCCGGGCCTTTTACCCTGCCGTTGCCCGATCCGCCCGCCCCTCCCTTCAAAATTCAAGAGGCCTGCATCAAGTTCTACCCTGCAGAATACCACGCGCAGAGCGCCATAGATGCCGCCCTGGCGTTGCGACCGCAGATCGGCTCGATGGAAGCCATCGAAAACATCACCATCTCCACCTTTCGGGCCGCCGCCGAGATCATCGGCAGTGAGCCGGCAAAGTGGCACCCTACCACTCGCGAAACCGCCGACCACAGCTTGCCCTACTGTGTGGCCGTGGCCTTAAAGGAAGGCCGCGTAACGCTCGACTCGTTCGATGCAGCCCATCTCAATGATCCTGTGCTGCACGAACTGACCCAAAAGATCAGTGTCGAGGTGGATTCCGCCCTCGATGCCCGCTATCCGGAGGGCATTCCGAACCGATTGCGGGTTCGGCTGCGGGATGGGCGTGTGCTGGAAGAGGAGGTGACTTTCCCCAAAGGGCATGCGCGTAATCCCTTAACGGACGAGGAGGTCGAGGCGAAGTTCCGACACTTGGCCTCTCCCATTCTTTCAGAGGAGCGTATCGAGATGGTGCTGAAACGATGTTGGAATCTCGAAAACGAGACCGATCTCAGCGGCCTTCTGGCCCTATTGACGGTTGAGAACCTATGACGCTCTCGCCTGGTGCGCGGCTACGTGCGCGACTAAAGCAGGGTCTGCTGGTTTTGCCCGGTGTTTTCAATGCAATTACGGCGTTGCTGGCCGAGCAGGTCGGCTTTGAGGCGCTTTACCTCAGCGGGGCCGGGGTAACCAACAGCCTTCTCGGCATGCCCGACATCGCTCTCATCACCCTCACGGAGATGGCACAACAAGCGCGCTATGTGGCCCGTGCGGTAAGGCTGCCCGTTGTGGCCGACGCGGATACGGGCTACGGTGAGACGCTGAATGTCGTCCGTACGGTAGAGGAGTTCGAGCAGGCCGGTTTGGCCGGGCTGCACTTGGAAGACCAGGTGGCGCCGAAGCGGTGCGGCCATCTCGATGGAAAACAGGTGATTCCGGCGGAAGAGATGGTGAAAAAGATTCGCGCGGCCGTTCGTGCGCGCTCCGACCCCAACTTTTTCCTTATTGCCCGCACCGATGCCCGCTCCATAAACGGCCTTGAGGATGCCATCGCGCGGGCACAACGCTATCTGGATGCGGGAGCCGATGCCATCTTCCCCGAATCGTTGGAGAGCCGAGAGGAGTTCGAAGCGTTTGCTAAGGCGGTTTCAGCTCCCCTCATGGCCAACATGACGGAGTTCGGCAAAACGCCCTATCTGCGCGCACAGGAGTTTGCCGAGATGGGCTATGCGATGGTGATCTTCCCCATGACGGCCTTTCGCGTGATGATGCACGCGGCTCGCGAGGCGTTGCATACGTTGAAGGAGACCGGTACACAACAAGGCCTGCTCGACCGAATGCAGACCCGCAAAGAGCTTTATGAGTTGCTGCGCTATGCGGATTACGAGCGCCTCGATAAAGAGATTGCCGAAGGCGGATAAAGAGCGACAGCCTTTACTTGAACGGTAGACAAAAGTGAACGGTAGACAAAAGGTAGAGCGCGTAGCGATGAGTAGGTATAATCTCCTGGCGCACTTTTAGGGCAGCCGTTGGCGTAAGAAAGAAGTAGGCAACTGTTGGGGATGCGGAGGCGATAGGGAGCGTAGATTATGTCGGAAACGACGCGGCACAAGCTGAAGGCGGCCCTGCTTTCGGTGCTCACAAGCGGAATTCTCACCGTGCTAAAGCTTTTTGTGGGGCTACAGAGCGGTTCTGTGGGTGTCCTCTCCGAATCGCTGCATTCCGGCACCGATCTGCTGGCCGGCTGCATCGCCCTTTTTTCTGTGGCCACCTCCGACCGTCCGCCCGATAAAGAGCATCCCTATGGGCATGGAAAACTAGAAAGTCTCGCCAGCCTCTTCGAGGGAGGCCTTATTCTTTTGGGGGCGTTTTGGGTAGGGCGCGAAGCTTGGCAACACCTCCTTCACCCGGCGACCCTCCATCCGGCAACGACCGACGCCTTAGCCGTGATGGTTCTTTCAACCCTCTCCGATTTTGGGGCGTCGGCCTACCTCAAACGTACGGCCCAAAAAACCGATTCGCCCGTGCTGGCCGCCGATGCCCTTCATCTGTTTTCGGACGCTCTTGCCTCCGCAGCCGTCCTCGTGGGTCTCGTGCTGGTGCGTCTTACCGGCTGGTATCGGCTTGACTCTCTCTTGGGGTTGGCCATCGTAAGTTGGATCGTCCTTACCGCCTTCAAACTCTGGTGGGAGGCCTTTCAACTGCTTATGGATACCCGCTTGCCAGAACAGGAAGAGGCGGCTATTCGCCGCATTCTAGAGGCAGACTCACGCGTCCTAGGGTATCATAAGCTTCGTACGCGAAAGATGGGCTCCCGACGCGACGCTGATGTGCATGTGCAGATAGAGGATGAATGTAGCCTGGTGGAGGCACACGCGCTTACGGAAGAGCTGGAGGACCGCATTCGGGCCGCCCTGCCCTCGATCCACATCAATATCCACATCGAGCCGTACCATATGGAGATAGCACACCAACGCAGTGCCCATCAGCAGGATGAAGAGCGGGCCTCACAACAACAGTATCTGCGCCTTGAGGCAGAGACCAATCGAACAAAAGAATAGACTTTATGCGACACGGGTTCCTTTTTATACATCATCTGTTTCTGCTACTTCGCTTGCTTCCATGGCGCCTCATTCATCTAGCGTTCTCGCTCGGTGCTCTCGTGATATGGGCGGTGGCCTTGGGGCTGCTGGTTTGGGGCCGAAAGTTCTATCGCCAACTCTCCTCCATTTTTTTTACCAAAGAGGAGATGGAGCATCTCCCCACGCTCTCTATCCTCGTCCCCGCCTGCAACGAGGAGGCCACCATCGAGCGCGCCATGCGAAGCCTGCTGGCTTTAGACTATCCTTGTTTCGAGATCGTGGCGGTGAACGACCGCTCTACCGATGCCACCGGCTTTATCCTGGAACAGCTGGCCAAGGAGGACCCTCGGCTGCGTGTGTTCCATGTGGATCGTTTGCCGATGGGATGGCTTGGCAAAAACCATGCCCTTCATGTGGCCAGCGCCCAAGCGAAAGGAGAGTGGCTGCTCTTTACCGATGCCGATGTTGTGTATGCCCCTCAAACGCTTCGTAAAGCGGTGGCCTACGCCCGCCGCCGCCAGATTGACCACCTCGTTTTGGCCCCACGATGTGAAACACATGACTTCTGGGAGCGGCTTTTTGTAAGCTATTTTAGCCTCATGTTCAGTTTTCGCACACGCCCTTGGGCGTTAGCCGATGCACGTAGCAGCGCCTATGTGGGGTTGGGAGCTTTTAATTTAGTGCGAGCGGAGGCCTATCGCCGCTTTGGTGGCCATAAGGCCCTTGCCATGGAGGTTATTGACGATGTGAAGCTCGGTAAAATGATTCGCGCCTACGGCTTCCGAAGCGCCCTCATGCAAGGCAGCGATCTCATCTCCGTGCGCTGGGTGGTTGGGCTGCGCGGTATTGTGGATGGGCTTACGAAAAACGCCTTTGCCGGCTTCGATTTCAATTTGCCACTCACCTTCGGCTCTAGTCTGCTTCTTATCTACATTGCGCTCTATCCGCTTCTGGCGCTGATGCTGCCAGGCCATCTCACCCATCTGCTTGGACTGGGCAGCCTCATCGCGATGATGCTGGGGGCGCGAACCACCAGCGCCGTTTCCGGTGCCGGGCCCGAATACGGACTTGGCTATCCCCTGGCAGCGCTTTTGCTGGTCTACGTCATCCTACGCTCCACCTGGTGGACTTACCGCCAAAATGGCGTGGTTTGGCGCGGCACACTCTACCCGCTTGATGAGTTGCGACGTGGCGTGGTGTAACGAAGGCAGGGAGTTTTAGGCGCATGTCGGAACTGGCAAAACTTGAAACCGAAGCCCGAAACCCCGCCACCTTTGACCTCGATAGGCTTGAGCCTCTTGCCCTTGTGGAGGTTTTGCATCGCGAAAACTACAAAGTGGCCGAGGCGGTTGAGCCGCTGCTACCGCACATCGCCCAACTGGTGGAGATCGTCGCCCAGCGTCTTGCAAACGGGGGACGGCTGTTCTATGTGGGTGCCGGCACGAGTGGAAGGCTGGGCGTGCTCGATGCCAGCGAGTGCCATCCCACCTTTGGAGTGCCGCCGGAGATGGTTCAAGGCATTATTGCCGGCGGCCCAAAAGCCCTTACCACACCGGTTGAAGGAGCGGAGGACGATAGGGAGGCGGGGGCCGCCGAAATACGTGCACGTGGTGTAGGGCCGAAGGATGTGGTGGTGGGCATTGCCGCCAGCGGCCGCACCCCCTTTGTTCTCGGTGCGCTCGAAGCAGCCCAGGCAAGCGGAGCCGTTACCGCCGCCGTTGTGAACGTGCGCGAGGCCACCATGAGCCGCTATGCCCACTTCACCTTGGCGGCCATCACCGGCCCCGAAGCGCTTACCGGCTCCACGCGCCTGAAGGCCGGCACGGCGCAGAAGATGATTCTCAACCTCATCACCACCGGTGCTATGGTGCGCATGGGCAAAGTCTATCAGAACCTCATGGTAGACCTTAGGGCCACCAATACGAAGCTACGCGATCGGGCTATTCGCATCGTTGTTGAGGCCGCCGGCACCGATAGAAAGCAGGCGGAGCAGGCGCTGGAGGCGTGTGACTGGGAATGTAAAACGGCCATCGTCATGCTTCTTGGCCATATGGATGCTGCCACTGCAAGGGCGCGCCTTCAAGCTGCCGGCGGGCGTGTACGTGAGGCGTTGGGCGAGTGATACCGCACCGTATGGAACGGCAAGGTCCTTTTAAGAGGCACCGGTAGGCAACTATTGGGTATCATGAGCACAGAAGAGGGGCTTTTTGCACTTGTCTTCTAGGCAGTTGCCATAACGAAAGGAAGCAAAGGTGTCGGCCTGGGTGCCTGTGTCGAAAGAGCTATTCCACACGCCGACTTTAGAGGTTGCTAGGCGCCTCCTGGGGATGTTATTGATTCGGCGAGAGCCAGAAGCCCTGCTCATTGGGCGCATCTGTGAGGTGGAGGCCTATACGCAAGACGACCCTGCAAGCCACTCATATCGTGGCCTAACGAGTCGTAACCGCTGGATGTTTGGGCCGGCAGGGCATGCCTATGTGTATCGAATCTACGGCGTTCATTACTGCTTCAACGTAGTTACGGGCGAGGAAGGGATAGGGGAGGCCGTGTTGATACGCGCCGTCGAGCCGCTTTGTGGGCAGGAACAGATGGCTCTTCGCAGGCGTCTAAGCGAGAAAGGCGTTGTTCTGTCGGAGCTGCTTACGCAAAAACGGTGGCTACGCGCGCTGTGCAGCGGCCCTGCACGCCTGTGTGAGGCCTTCGGAATAGACACCACCTTCAACGGAGTAGACTTGATGAACCCGCAAAGTCCGCTCTTTTTGGCTAAAGAGCGCGAGACAGAAGGGATACCCACACCCATTATTGCTACATGTCGGGTAGGGATCACGCAGGGACGTGAGCGGCAATGGCGTTTTCTGTGGGGCGACAGTCCGTTTATATCGCGCCCTCCAAAGCGGGAAGAGAGAGAAGCCCTATGTTAAATACGATGTTGGTTGCACCACCCTGGTGGGTTGCGTTTCTCTTGATGGCGCTCTGCGCCGGTTTGGCGTACTGGTGGCGGCTGCTGTCGTGGGATGGGGCGATCGCGGCCACCCTATGTGGCACCATCATCTACGGCGATGGGGGGGCGCGGGCGATTTGGCCTCTGCTTGCCTTTTTCCTCAGCGCTTCACTTCTCTCTAAATGGGCCAAGCCGAAAGCACGTCTCCACAGCGTCGCTGTGGGGGTAAAAGGAGAGCGACGCGATGCGGCCCAGGTGCTTGCAAACGGAGGCATTCCCACTCTCATAGCCCTCTATTTTCATTTCTATGCGCGCCATCATCTGCCGGCCTATCGGCTTGAGGCCGTCCAACTGCTTTTTCTTAGCAGCATCGCTGCGGTGAACGCGGACACGTGGGCTACGGAGATCGGCACTTTCTTTGGAGTAAAGCCGCGTTCTTTGCGCAATTGGCAGCCGGTGGCACCGGGGATTTCAGGCGCGATCTCCTGGCCGGGAACGCTTGGGGGCGTATTAGGGGCAGCATTTATTCCGTTGGTGTCGTGGCCGTTGTGGCACCTTAACGTGGCGGAGTTCGTTTTGGTGACGTGGGCGGGGTTCATGGGGTGCGGTATTGATAGCTTGCTAGGGGCGAGCCTACAGGCGCAATATCGTGATGCGATCACGGGGCGAGATACGGAGCGCCCTCGCTCGGCGGATGGCCAGCCCAACACGAAAGTTCGCGGATGGCGTTGGATGACCAACGATGTAGTGAATTTTTTGGCGGCGTGTGGCGCCGTGCTCTGTGCCCACTATCTCATTCGCGCAGCAGCCCCACTGTTTCCACCCTACTAAATCCAGTCGCTTGCCTCTGAAGGGAGGCAGGCTCTAGAGGCAAGTAAACGACCGCACGCCTAAAAGCCGAAGCTCCCTCTCGTTTTGCTTCGAGGCGACACACTTCAAGGCCGACGCCCTCCCCCTCAAGGCCGACGCCCTCCCCCTCAAGGCCGGCGCCCTTCCCCGCTGTCGAGATGACATGGCTTCCGCGCGCACATTTCTATGAAAAAACCCTCCCCGATAGACGGGGAGGGTCTATTTTTACCGACGGGTGTTAGCTTTCCGGAAAGTCGGCAAAGGTAGGCAGGTAGGTACGCCACACAGCGTTTTGCCGCCCCAAAATATACTTTGTAAGGCTTATGTAGGGCGTATAGCGCGGCCTGCGCGGTGGGCGAATAAGCCTCATGCCAACCTGGTGCGGCAACTTATCCGACTTGCGGATGTTGCATCGGCGACAGCAGGTTACCAAATTTTCCCATGTGGCCTGCCCTCCGGCGCGGCGCGGTATTACGTGGTCTATGGTAAGCTCTTTGGTTACCGTGCCGCAATATTGGCAGGTGTAGTTGTCTCTGGCGAAGATGGTACGTCGGGTGAGTTTCAGCTCGGGCAAGGGGCGACGCACATGGTGACGCAGTTTCACCACCGAGGGAACCGCGAAGGTGCGCTCGGCGCCCACAATGGTTTGTCCCTCTTCGGTATGCAGAATATCTGCCTTTCCTAAGAAGACGAGGGCGATGGCGCGCCGTACCGAACAGACGTTCAACGGCTCATAGTCACTGTTGAGAACGAGCACCTCTTGGTTCATCTCGGTGTTCCTAATTCCTTTCTAAGCAGTATTTTGGTTCATAGAGACGTTCACATAGAAAACTAAAAGACCCGCACCGTCGGGATTTACGGAGCGGGTCTTGTTGACACATTTTAAGGCGCATGGCGATGCAAGTGATGGCTAAGGTAGCGTAAATAGCGCAGACGATCCGCCCCGGCACGATATCGCGGTTTTTGAGAACCGGTATGTTCTTGCCGACGCTCAGAGAAACTGTCTAAAATTGTCGCTTTATAGGCCACCATCATGCTGTTTGCACCTAGTGCGTACGGTGTTTCCCTAAGGAGACATGCCGATAATATCTACGCTCTATTTTCGGCATCTATCTCACTTTTAGTATATCAGACTATAACGAACCTGTCAATAGTTCCCTCCGATTCGGATGAAGAAGAGATGTTTCGCAAAATTGGGTGGAGGAGCCTATAAGCCCTCGCTTCCGAAATGCGCGTGATGTGAATGACCTATCCCTAAGCGGGTTTCACTCTTCTCAGGAACGGCTTGAAGCTTTCTGGATACGGAAGTGTCAAAGGTATTCCGTGTCGGCCGATCGTTGGCAACGCCAGAACTGTTCGTTGGGGTGAGCAGTCACCGATTAGGAAGAGAGGAGATGGAAGGCAGGGGCCTAAGATAACCTTCGGAGGCGAGAAGTACCTGCCGGCCTTTCGGCAGTCGGTTCTCCAGTAGTCCAACGGTGAGGGCGGCGAGGGCTTCACCTAGGCCCACCGAAGGCGGAGCGACTAATCCCTCGCAGTGACCTGTTGCAAAAAGGAATCGCATGGTGGGGGTGTCGCCATAGCCTACAACCGGCCTGTTGCGTAGTCCAGGGGAGGCCGCTAAAGCTTGCTGCAACATGGGCATTTGTGCGGGATCCAGGCAGGTAAACCCCTGAAATGGTGCCAAAGAAGCAGTGGCCGTTGGGATTTGGGGCGAGGTCATCACATCAAGCTGACCGGTGGTGATAGAGACGAACCCTTCCATTAAGGGAAAGGGCGCACCGCCCCGGAAAATCGCAAGATTTTCTGCGGACCCCGATGTCGGCTTTGAAGGCAGAGGGGGGCCGATGGCCAATACTTTGCCCCCGTTGGGCAAAAGGTCCATCATGGCCAAGCCGCACATTCGTCCGGCGGAAAGGGCATCGGTTCCCACAAATCCGTCGAAGCCTGGGGTGTATGGTGCTTGATGAGGCTCTTGAGCGGCCGCCGAGGTAATGCGATCGTTGTTGGCGTCGCAGAAAACGCAGATCGCCCCTATTTTGTGGGCTTGGGCCGTGATGGCGTTCCAAGGCATGGAGGGGGCAACAACGCAAAGTGCATTCGGGCGAGAAGCCAAAGCGGCCGACAAACTGGGGCTGGTTATAGGGGTCACTTTCAAGGCACGGCATAGGGCTAAAAACCCACGTGTGAGCGCGGCGCGGTCGAGGGTGGAGCTTTGGGCGGGCAGTACAAGCGCAAGCCGCCACGGAGTGGGGGCTGCCGGCAACGATTCGAGGTCAGCCGGAGGAATCTGCGCCGATTCTAAAGGTGCTTTCTCCGCTACTGTGGAGCTGGACTGGGAGGAAGCCCAGGTAAGGTTAGGCACGACCGGAGGGTTCACATCGAGGCGACAGCCGGTTAACAGGCTAAAGAGGTAGGTGACGAACAACAGCCCGATCTTTTGCAGCCAAACACGAACGACATGCCTGCTTCGGGGTATTGCAAGTTTCCGGCAGCAGGCATGTCGGTGAAACATACGTTTTTCCTTATCCTATTCGCGTGCCCAGAACATCGCCCCCGGCTTTTCCTGAACCACAGCAACCTTCAGGGTCTGTAGAGCCTTGGTAAGCCCTTCCCGGGTGCTCATCATGCCATCCTCATGCTCGATGGAGAGCACATAGTCGTAACCCACCATGCGAAGGGTGGTAACGAAATCGTTCCACCACTGTTGGCTATGACCGTAGCCTACAGAGCGGAACACCCAACTGCGCTCTGCAATGGCGCCGTAGCTTTTAACGTCGAGATTGCCGTTAATGGCCGAGTTGATGGGGTCTATGCGCGTATCTTTGGCGTGAACATGGAAGATGGCGCCCTTGGGGCCTAGATAGCGTACGGCGTTGAGCGGCTCGATGCCTTGCCACCAGAAGTGAGAGGGGTCGAAGTTGCAGCCTATCTGCTCGCCGGCCGCTTCACGCAGTTTGATCACGGTCTCTGGGTTGTAGACGATGAAGCCGGGATGGGCCTCGATGGCGAACTTTACGTTATGTTGCTTTAGGAAGGCATTCTGTTCCTTCCAGTAGGGGATGGCCACCTTGTTCCACTGGTAGTCTAGAATATCGCGATACTCATCGGGCCAGGCGCAGGTTACCCAGTTGGGGTTCTTGTCGTCGGGGCCACCGGCGGGGCAACCGCTGAAGCCGTTCACCACGCCCACCCCCAGCTTCTCAGCCAGCAACACCGCATTGCGAAAAGCATTATGGTGGTCTTGGGCGATGGCTTTATCGGGGTGAAGCGGGTTGCCATGCACGGAGATGGCGGATATCTCTAAACCGCGGCTTTCGCACATCTTCAGCAGACGTTTGCGAGCACCTTCGTCTTCAATGAGGGTTTGAACGCCGCCAAGGTCATTGAGATGGCGCGAGCCGGGGTAGGCACCACCACCGAACTCCACCGTTTGAATGCCGGCCTCGGCAATATAATCAAGCGCCTGCTCGATGGGGCGATCGTGGAAAAGGGCCGTAAAAATGCCAATTTTCATTCGGTTTCTCCTCCCTGCAAAAGAATATTGGGCAAAACCCTATTTCGGCATATGTATGGAAATATCCTTCATTCGGCGACCAAGAAAGAGACAAGGGCACGCGCGATGCTATTTCCAGCCGATGAGATTGGCGTCGCCGGTTTCGTCCCTTGGGGTAATTCGCTGTTGCGTGATGGCTAGGGAGGGAAACGGCTCTTCGACAAGGGAACCGCCTATGAGCACCTTCGCGGTGTCCCAAAGCACTTTCGCATCGTGCAGGAGAGAGCGCTGAGTTACATAGTTGACGTCCATCTGACACTTGATGGGCAGCAGTTCTTCGATATAGAACTGTTCGCGCTCCTCCACGTTCACCAACAACTCTTCCTCGTTGCGAAACATCAGCTGGGTGGGGCCGGTGATGCCCGGGCGGACGGCTAAGACAAGGTCGCGTTGATCGGGCGGGAACTTCTCCACGAACCGAGGAACCTGGGGGCGGGGGCCGACCAAACTCATATCTCCCTTTACCACATTGATGAGTTGAGGCAGTTCGTCGAGTTTCGTGCGACGTAAGAAGCGACCGAGAGGGGTAATGCGCGAATCGTTGGCAGCGGTACAAAGAGGCCCGTTCTGATCGGCGCCGGCGTACATCGTGCGGAACTTATAAAGCTCGAAGATGCGGTTGTGCCGTCCAACACGTTTTTGCCGATAGAAAACGCCTCCGGGAGAGGAGACATAGACGGCGATGGCGATGCAGAGAAGGGGGATAGCCAACAGAACCAACAGGGTCAAACCAACGGTAACGTCGAGAAGACGCTTAACGAACTCATACTCGGGCTTGGGGGGAAGCGGATTTTGATTGTTACTTCTTTCTAACCCGTCCATGCCTGAAGTTCTCCTCTCTCGACCTACTAGGTTCTGCCCCCGTATTTTTGCGGGGTTTGTGGGCACAAATAGCACCTACCTAGGTTGACTTTCGCCACATGGGTATTGCTTATACAGATCGCGGTGCAGAGCCTTAGGGAGGATGCACCACGAGAGGTTCGTTAGATTCTGTCGTTTCTGGACTACATCCTTAGATTATGCCATTTTCACCGTACAATTATAGACTTTTCTAGGGCTAGGCGTCAACCTCCTTGCGAATTTAACTTGTGGAGCAAAGCGGCTAGGGGGCGGATAGGGCTTATTTTTGCGCCTTATGGGCAGCTTTTCGGTAAAATATCTTTTCATAAAAACATAGCACGGAGACCCCCTGCGTTTACGCGGGGGAGGAATTGCTATCCGCATTCGCCCGATTGTCGAGAGCAATCGTGGCGTCACAATAACTCCTCGCACTCCTTTCCGCTTTCACTGGTAAGTAGAGAGTATTTGTGGTATAATACTCTCGATAAACAAAGATTATCCAAAAGAAGGGCAAGGTGGTGAAAGTCACGTTGCGTCTGAAGCTGTATAGAAACCCTGCCACCGAAGCGGCCCTATGGGAAACGCTCTTGCAGTTTACCGACTGCTTCAACGCCGTATGTACTTACGGTTGGGAGCAGAACGAGCGCAACGGAACCCGACTGCACCGGGCAACCTACAAGTCCCTTCGGAAAGCGCACCCTGACCTGCCTGCCCAGTTGGTCGTAGCGGCGAGAAGGAAGGCAGGGGAAGCTCTCAAGTCGGTACAGGAGCGCAAGAAG
>NZ_DATGKU010000039.1:0-2204 GCF_035294505.1 Chthonomonas sp.
CAACTGTCATTTCGAGCCGAAGGCGAGAAATCTTAAGTTTCAATTCCCCTCAGTTCTGAGGGGTGAGGCCGTAGAGACTGCCGGCTTCACGGTTCTAGAGCCAATTCGTACAGCAAGCCTACCTTGTTCGCCCCCTATCCCGTCCTTTCCCCCGATTCGGGAGAAAGGGGGCTAGTGTGCCTAATTTCCGAAGGGAAGGTTAGCGCAGAAAACCGCAAGTTGGCTTATTGGTCTCCCCTCTCCCAAAGTGGGGGAGGGGAGTGGGGTGGGGGCTGCAGAATGCCGACGCCAAAGCCCCCCTCTCATCCCCCCGCACGCGGGAGGGGGTGGGCATGGAGGGACAACCCTTGAGGGATCACTGCCCGGTGCGTTCCCTATCCCTTCTTTGCCTCTCTCAGTCTTGACGGAACGGTTCCGGAACCTGTTTTTGGGGCACGGCTAAAGTACGCACCAGGGCAGCCAGCATCTGCTCCTTATAGACGGAGTTGAGGGCGAGCGCTGCCTGTGTTTGGGCATATCCAAACGGAATGCCTATATCGTGCCGATCACCTACTGCCTCAAAGGCAATGACCCGCTCGCCAGCAGCCCGTGCGCGCTCCTGGGCGCTCGTCAGCTGGAACTCGCCCTTTTCCCGAAGATCGTTATCAATGGCATATTTCAGGCTATCGAAGATGGCCGGCGTAAAAATGTGCATACCAAAGAAACAGAGATACATCCCATGCAGGAGGCCTGCTTGCCGCAGGTGCTTTTCGGCATACTCGATGGTGGGCTTTTCGTAGATGGCGTGCACCTCGTAGACCGGGGGTTGTTCTGCAATGCGCTCCCCGCAGACGGTGCCGAACAGGTGAAGCAACTCCGAGGGAGTCTGCTGCACGGCGGAGACGGAACACTCGTATCGGTCGTAGATGTCCATAATTTGGCGGGCGCACCGCTTTTGTTCTCCGGTAGTATAGATGTGGTCGCCCAGCATCAACAAGAACGGCTCGTCTGCCACCCAATCGCGGGTTAGGTACACCGCATGCCCGAAACCCTCCGGGCTTTCCTGCACCACAAAGGTCAGTCGGGCAGCGATCTGCTGCAGTCGGGCCGATTGCAGCAAAGCCCAATCCTTTCCCTTGAACAGGCGTATCTCCTCGTTGGTCAGCGGCCGAAAATGCTGTTTTATCTGTGGATAGTTCGTCGGGTTAACCACCAGACAAACCTCCTCGATGCCGCTTTCCAGAGCCTCCTCGATAATGATCTGAATGGCCGGCTTGCAGATGCCATCGCGGTCCATAAGCGGCAGCATCTCTTTCTGGATGGTGTTGGTGGCCGGATACATACGGGTGCCGCGTCCGGCGGCGGTAATGACGGCCTTTCGTACTTTGCTCATAGCCTCTTTTGGAGAAAGCGCGTCCCGTTGGTTTGAACTAACGTTTGGTTAAGCTGTCCACAACGCGCCTTCGCTAAAAACCTCCTTTCGTCTTAATCGGTAGTCGTATCGTCCTGAAGAAAAGGGAGTGGGCGCTGCGTTGGCGAGGGCGTTTCCGTTTTTGGAAACAGGGCCTCAAACTGAGCTTGCAGCCGCGCCTGCACGCGCTCCACATAGGCCGGGGAAGGCTCGGCTCTAGGAATGGCCTGACGCACCATGGCCCGCACCGCTTCCAGCGCTTTTAGCCGATGCGCACATCGCCCGCAGCGCAACAGATGCCGCTCCAAACGCTGTTTGGCCTCATCCGGTAATAGACCGTCTACGGCCAGGTCAATAAACGTTTCCATGTCGTCGCATCGCATTTCAGCTTTCGTCTTCCTCCAACATCGCCGTAAGCGTTCGGCATAGGGAGCGCCGCGCCCGATAGAGCAGGGATTTCGTCGCCTCCACAGAACGCCCCAACATCACGGCGGCCTCCCGCGCATCCCACTCCTCTACGTCGCAGAGCATAAGCACCGTTCGCTGATCTTCGGGCAGTTGCTCCAACGCCTGACGCACCAGCAAAGCGTTTTCCACCTGCCGATAGGGTTGGCGGCAATCCTTTTGAGCCTCGATGTCCTGAGCCTCTAAAAGCAGTAGGCGCGGTTGGCGCAGGCGATCTCTACACAGATTACGAACGATGCCGAACAGCCAGGCCCGAAAGGGCGCCTCTCCTCGAAACGAAAACGCGCGTTCAAACGCCCGTAGAAACGCCTCCGATGTTACCTCCTCGGCATCTTCGCGGTTGCGCAGC
>NZ_DATGKU010000040.1:0-14288 GCF_035294505.1 Chthonomonas sp.
GGTGGGCAACTCAAGGCCGACGCCCTTCCCCTCAGCGGCCTGTGTCGTTTCCTTCATCGCCTATCTCCCTGGCCGCTGCATCGCCGTGCGCTAGCACCTCCCGAATCGGGGGAAAGGAAGGGATAGGGGGCGAACAAGATAGCCGTGCTTCTGGAGATTGGCTCTAGAACCAAGCAATTGCCAGCCTCCGCAGCCTCACCCCTTTCCCCTCAGGACGGGTGGGAACTGAAACTCAAGATTTCTCGCCTTCGGCTCGAAATGACAGGCGTCTATCTCACGAGAAATGACAGGCGGTCTCTCTTACCAACTCCTCAATGCCCCCACACCTTCTCCTCACCCTACAGGGGGAGGGAGGGCTAGCTTTCCCCCGCGTGCGGGGGGATGAGAGGGGGGCTTTGGCGTCGGCATTCTGCAGCCCCCACTCCTTTCCCTCAGAACCGGCGGGAATTGAAATTCAAGATTTCTCGCCTTCGGCTCGAAATGACAGTTGTTCATCTCGCCTTCGGCTCGAAAGGACAAGTCGTGTTGCCGGCTCTTCAAGCCCCCATCCTCCCGCTCCTCTCCCTATCAGGGAGAGGGGAGACCAATAAGCCACCGCTCGGTCTCCGTTGATAGTCTTTTCTCTGGCAACTAACCATAACCGCCCCCTTTCTCCCTGATAGGGGGAAAGGAAGGGATAGGGGGCGAACAAGACAAGTTCACTCTGCTAACTGCCTCTAGAACCGTGAGATTGGCAGCCCTACCCCCTACCCCCTCGGAACTGCGGGAAGTGAAGCTCAAGATTTCTCGCCTTCGGCTCGAAATGACAGTTGTTTGTCTCGCCTTCGGCTCGAAATGACAGTCGAATCATCGGCTCTTCAAGCCCCCACCCCCACTCCCCTCAAGGCCGATACAGGGGTCCCCAGAAAATCGAAAGATTTTCTGGGGTAGGGCGCCCTCCCCCTCCCCCAATTTGGGAGAGGGGAGATCAGCAAGTTCATTGGCGGTTTCCTTTGATAACCTTTCCCTTGAAAACTAAGCCTAACCGCCCCCTTTCTCCCGAATCGGGGGAAAGGATGGGATAGGGAATAGGGGGCGAACAAGACGAGCCGGCTCCATAAATTGGCTCCAAAGCACTCCCTCTCTGGCATCTCTATTCACCTCTTACCCTCATCTATAACTGCCCTCTTATCTTTACCCTCAACAACGGAAACTTCATAAAAAATTTTTTCACCACGCCCATAAAACTACTTGACAAACCCTAGTACCCTGTGTGATACTGGTAACAATGGCGGTGGTAGTAATGGAGGTTGCCCTTCGGGTACTTGTGCCTTCAAATGCCCGGGTGCAACAAACATCGGCTGTGCTACGAGTGGTTCAACCGTTACATGCCGTGATGGTACAAGTATTACCGTTCGGTGTGCCTAAAAGGGAAGTGCGAGCCAGTATTGGGGCTTGCTGCCCCAATACTGGCTCTGGTTCAATCAGGAAAAAGAAAATACTTACGAAGCGAGGAGAAAGAGAATGCATGCTTTCTGGTTACGTCTTGGACAGCCGATAGTGCTGCTGAGCCTAGGGATTGTCTTAGCAGCCAATTCTCCCGTGACCTCCCCATCCGATGGCTGCCCTTCTGGTACCGTTCCCTTTAAATGTCCGGGCATGTCAACCTATGGGTGTGGTACGCCAGGTAGTATCGTCAGCTGTCCTGATGGCACGCGGATCGTCCTGTCTAAGCCCACTCAGGCGCCACAGACGTTGCCTACGCCTTCGGTAACAGCGACCCAACCGGCTTCCTTCATTTCTCCAGAAGCTATAGCAGTTCTTAAGGGCTTGCTGGCAACCTATCAGCGGGTGAGGGCTTTGAAATCGGTTGAAATTGCAGAACAAACAGGGTTCCTACCAAGCCTAGGGAATCTTTCCGGGCAGGTGAAAACAGAGTTTCTCTATCGCAGCCCTTTGTATTTTAGGGTACGCGACAAGCTGCTGAAGGCTAGCGTACAAGCCACAATGCCTAAGACTGCCTTTGGTGTTTTTTCATTTTCAGAGTGGTGTGATGGCACGAGCCTTTATACCCATCGTTCTGACGACCCAAAGGTTTACTTCGAAAGACCATTATCCAAAGATGAGAAAGCGCACTCTGCTTTAGGGGATATTATGCATCGCGACGACCTTTTAATAAAGCTGTTGGCCGGCATATCGAATTCTGAACAAAATATTCAGAAGTTTCTTATTGCAATGGGCGAATGGGAACAGGGAGCCACTCCTGATCCGTCTGCGTGGCGTATCTCCTCCCTGCAAGTATTTCCTTCAAAACCCCAGTCGGATACGTCCCTTATTACCCTCGAAGCCCAAATCAGCGGGGCTCCGACCTATGGCACCTCCACGATAAGCATTTGGGTTAAACCGTTAGGGAAGAACTTGTATCAGCTGATAGGTTATAGGATACATCTGTGGGATGACATTTTGGTGCGGACAGTCACTTATGAAAGCACCCTTTATTGGCAAAGTTCAGATTTACCCCTATCGCTGTTTCATTGCACCCTGCCTAAGGGAGCCATCAGAAAAGTGTTGCCGGCGGAGGAGAGTGGAGGCTAGTAGAGCAAATTGCTTGGCCTATCTGTGTGGATAAAGGGGGTGATGGGGGTATGGCCTCGGCGTACCATGTGGAAGCGATCCCGTTCAATGTATTAGTAGGCCGAGATGGTCGGATTTTAGCGATAGATGTTCACGGAACGGCATTAGATGAAGCCATCAAATCGGCCTTGCAGGGAGGGCAGGGATAAGGGGGTATGCGGGTATGGCGGTAGAGCGCCCAGAGACAGTTCGGGCGTTGTGCCTTCAAGTCAACGGCGTATCCTCGGAGCTACTAAAGCGATAATGGACTTCGTAAACAACCGGTTCCTCCCTTAATGTGCCGGACAATTACCTGCCGACAGTGCCATTTAGCAGGTTAGAACCCAAAAATCCCGCAGGTGGCGAAGAAATGTCAAAGTTTAGCGAGCCGTTTCGGTATGGCGGTGGTAGACGTCCGATTGCCTAGCAATAGAGTGAGGGAGATATCTCATTTCCATGATATCTCCCTCTTAAATGCTTAACTATCCTGCAGAAGAGGTGAACGGAAATGCCATCAAAAATAGTTAAAGTATTAAGTCTTTTCTTACTAACCAATCTTATCGGTCTCTTATGCGGATGTCAAGAACTAACTCTTTACAAAGACCGTAAGGGCATCTATGGCTTTGACCCAATGACACTGGCGCTTTTTGAAGTAGATGCAAAGAACCGATTTCACATGGTGCATCAGTTTACTCAAGCTGAAGGCAAACCTCTTGCTGTGCTCAGGGATGGCACCTCAACGTTCTATGGGATATGCCAGCACCGCCAAAGATATGTCCTATTTCGATATAGTCAGGGGAAACTGTCCTATCTTCAAAGCTTTTCCCATATTATTTCTGATGAGTTTTACCCGTTTAAGCCAGTCCTGACGCCTGACCATCGTATTTTATATCTCATAGTGCCGCAGGGAAAGACACCTAATGCAGTCGTGCTTGACGCATGCACCCTACGAGGGCAGTGTAGAGTTTTGCACCATTTTGGACGGACTGTACCTTCTGACCTGCTATTAGGCCACGATGGCACCCTATATGGCACGGCCTATTATGTTGTATCCCGAACAAAAGCACCATCCGGTGGGCTTCTATTCCAATATAACCAAAACGCGGGATTTCGGATACTCCACCGATTTAAGTCGGTAGAGGGTTGGGAACCTGGTAATTTAATCCTTGGAGCAAACGGTTCTATCTACGGGATTACGGGTCTAAAGGGGAGATATGGAGCTGGCACGTTATTTGAGTATGCCCCTCGGTCAAGGCGTTTTAGAGTGCTCTATGCGTTTCCGAAAGAGGATGAAGAAGGGGTTTTTCTGTCTGCTGCCGGTAGAAACTGCCTTTATGGGGGAAGTGTAGGAGGAATTCAAGGGAAAGGATACTTATTCAGCTATAATCTCAAACAAGACAAAATGTCAGTTTTGCACCGCTTTACTTCTAACGAAGGTGTGATAAGTGCCCTTGTGCTTGGTGGGGATGGTAATTTGTATGGGACAACAGATAATGGAGGGAAGTATAAAGAAGGTATTCTATTTCAATGCAGTCCGCTAGGGCGGTATCGTGTTTTGCATGTTTTTAATCCATCCGAAGGAGACGGCACAAAAGACGCATTGATCTGGTCGAACGCCAGACTTTACGTTACTGTGGTTAGCCCGCTAGAGACGGAGGCATGGTTGTACAGCTTTGAGATAAGGACACATGTGCTGCGTTCTCTGCACCACTTTTCAACGGCCGCAGGGAATACAGCCTAGCATGGGCATGACATTTGACCGGCTTGCGAATAGGGTCTGCTGCTTTATGAGGATACGCTAGGCAACAAAGGGTGGGGATGGCAGAGAGTCTGGATTTCAGAGACTCTCCTGCCAGCCCGCCCGCTGTGTTTCTAGAGGGTGCCGGTTTTATCGGATGAGCCGTGCGGAGGAGAACCGTCAGGAAAGCAGTCACCAAAACCACTCAAGAAGCCAAACCCTCCGTTTTTGGGTAACAAGCATTCTAAACTCGACGGATATGGTGCAAAACCCGGCATTTGTAACAAGCTCTCTTTCTCCCCTGGTTGGGCACCAAAAGCAGGCAATAGTATATTTGAAAAATTTGAAACCTTGAACCGGAAACCTCCGTTTGTAATAGAAAAGAGGCTTTGGGACGATAGCAGCTTGTCAGTCTGTTCTCCTCCCGAAGCGGAAGGAGGGGCACCAATGAAAAACGGTATGCTCGGCTATTCATTATCCTACTGGGATCGCTTGAGGACAGGAAGTTTGTCTCTCCATCAAAGGCAGCGCACTACCACCTCCCTGTGGAACGGCAAAAGGTTGAGACAGTGGTGCTTGTTCCTTGTGACCGTTTCTCTTCTCTATGGCTGTGAGAGTGTGACGCTCATTGCCGGAAAAGATGGCGATATCTATGGGATTGATTCCAATGTAAGGGCGTTGTTCAAAATAGACCCTCCTACCCATCAGTTGGTAGTTCTCCGCCGGTTTTCCGATGCCGAAGGCTCCCCTAGAGTGCTGGTCGGTGGTCCCGACAATACCTATTATGGGGTGGTGGAGGCCTCTACGGATTCTTCAGACTACAGCACCCTATTTGGGTGGAGAGACGGAGAGTATCAGCGCTTACATACTTTTACGAGTACAAAGGGAGAAGGGTGTGTGTGCTTGGTGACAGATGAGAGCCGCTCTCTTCTCTATGGCCTAACTACAGATTCTAACACGGGCGGAGCAGACCTGTTCTCTTGTACGCAAGAGGGGCAGATCCGTGTGCTTCGTAGGTTCTCATCTTCTACGTGCCCTGTAGGCCTATGGGAGGGCAACGACCACAACCTGTATGGCCTGGCGATAGTCAACATTTCTAAGGGGATAGTCAACTTTTCTAAAAAAATCAAATACGCTCTGTTCACCTATCAGCCTCAGACAGGCTTTCAACTTCTGCATGTATTTGCACCCTGCAACGATTTTAGCTATCCTCTGCAGTCCCCGGATGGCAATACCTACTTTACCGCATGGGGTGGGTGGTATAGGAAGGGCGTCCTGCTCTGCTTGACTGCATCCAAAGAGATACAACTCCTTTACCGGTTCAAGAAAAGAGTAGAGAGCTACGCTCCGGAGCTGATCGCCTATCGTTCGGGACATCTGTACGGGATAGCGAAGGGCGGTGTTCACGGCGACGGTCTTTTGTTTGATTACTTCCAGGGGCGCTGTCGTGTTCTGCATGCATTTTCGCGTAAATCCGAGGCCCCTGCTGAAGGTGGGGCATATCAACCTCGAAGTGACTCTCCTTGCTACGTGCTCGAGGATGATCGTCTGACAGACGGGGTAAATATGGGGGAGGACGGTCAGCTGTATGTGGTAAGCCCAGTAGGGATATACGTGTGTACATTAGCCGGGCAGTATACTTTACAGCGCCGGCTGCCGCCGCAGTTAGCCCCGAAGTCGGCATATGGTTTTGTGAGCTACTGGATGGGGTCTCGGTTGTACGGGTTCCTGATTCAGGGGCAGAGTGGAGTATCGGGGAAGCCGACTAGGCAAACGGTTGTGTGGGAGTATACCCCTCAGACGCAGGAGTTACGTACTTTGGCTCAGCTGAGGGCAGGGCCTGTAGGGAAAGGAAATAAGACACGAGGAGGTTAGCCCATAGCAGATAGGCGGGATATGTCTCTGAAGAAACGGACTTTTATCGCTGAAAAGAGGAAACCTCTGTGATTCCTGCCCTGCTGTCAAGCAAGAGAAAAACGTTGTGCTAGGTTATTTGCTTGTTCTAGCTGGCGACTTTCTATTGCGCTTAGCGTGACCAAAGGGCCACACATACCGGCCAGCTTAGCACCAGTAAGATGGCGACCATCAAGAGCACGATAAGCCGATCGAGCATTTTGATAAGATGGGTTGACATGTTCTAGGTTCCTATGGGCATTAGGTTGGAAACCAAGAGGCCCATAATGTCCCCCTAACACATAAGAAGCCAAATCTTCGTTAGGGCAAGCCGGCACGGGCTTGTTGAATGAGCACACTCGGTTTCCAAAACCTAGCTTTTGGGCATTCACAGAGGTTGTTCCCTTTCGTATAGGAAAAGAGAACTGACGAGATCACCGGTTTTTGTGAAAGAGCCAAGAGAACACCGCCGTTTGGAAAGTCGTCTGATCAAAGTGGGAGGAGCAGAAACCATGTGTCAGCACAAAGGATGTTGTGGCAACCCGGAAGTCGAGAGGATATTAAGTGAGGTAGAGCGCAAATCGCGTCGCCAGTTTTTGCGAGATTTGACAACCGGTGGATTGCTGGTGGCCTTGGCAACGATGGATGAGAAAGCGCGTGCCGACATCTTTATGCCGAGCATCTCCGAGCAGAAGAAAGTAGGACAGCAGGCAGAGCGACAGATATTGCAGCAGTATCGGGTGGTTCATGGGCCTCAAGAGAGATGGCTACAGCGCGTGGGCGAGCGATTGCGGGCGGCGCTAGATGAGAAAGACAGGCGAACTTGGGACTATCGGTTTCATGTGATAGAGAGTAAAGAGATAAATGCCTTTGCGCTGCCGGGTGGGCCTATCTTCATGTTTACTGGTCTCATGGATCGCATCCACGACGATTCGGAGCTAGCCGCCGTTACCGGCCATGAGATGACCCATGTGCGCCTACAGCACTGGGCGCGTGCGGTAGCGGCTCAAAGGAAAGAGGAGCTTGGCTTTTTAGGAATTGTGCTTTTAACCCATGCAAATCGCACCCTACAGAGCTTAGGGGATTTGGCTTTGAGTGCTATAGACCTCAAATATTCACGCGATGAGGAGAAGCAGGCCGATATCGGTGGTCTGGAAGATATGGTGGCTGCCGGATATAACCCCAACGGCATGCTAGAACTATTTGATATGTTAGAGCAAGCCACTAAGGGACAGCCCCAGCCGCCGGAGTTCCTCAGCGATCACCCTCTCACGCAAGAGCGCATTCGCTACGTGAAACAGCTCATCCAGGAGAAGTATAGCGCCTATACGGATAGGCCCATGTAGACGAAAGGGCGAGGCCAACAAACCGGCATTCGTTTTCCTTGGATAACCTTCCCTTCGGAAACTAACCACAGCCGCCCCCTTTCTCCCGAATCGGGGGAAAGGAGGGGATAGGGGGCGAACATGATAAGCTCATTCTACTAACTTGCTCTAGAACCGTAAGATTAGCAGTCTCTGCAGCCCCACCCCTATCGGTAGGGACTGAAACTTAAGATTTCTCGCCTTCGGCTCGAAATGACAGTTGTTCATCTCGTCTTAGGCTCGAAATGACAGTTGTTGATCGCGCCTTCGGCTCGAAATGACAGGCGTATCGCCAGCTCTTCGATCCCCCACCCCCACTCCCCTCCCCCTATCAGGGAGAGGGGCACCTCGCGGTGGGCAACTCAAGGCCGACGCCCTTCCCCTCAGCGGCCTAGAAGGTTGTCTTAATCGCTTATCTTTCTGGCCGCTGCATCGCCGTGCGCTAGCACCTCCCGAATCGGGGGAAAGGAGGGGATAGGGGGCGAACATGATAAGCTCATTCTACTAACTTGCTCTAGAACCGTGAAGCCGGCAGTCTCTGCAGCCCCCCATCCTCTCTGGGTTTCCAAGAGGGGAAGATCAATCCTTGTACGGATCGACCACCCCGCGCCCGGCCATCGCTACACCGATGGGCTTGAGGGTATGAAGAATACGTACCGTCTTACCCTGGTGTCGCAGCACCTCATCTAGGCGCTTGTAGCATTCGGGGCTTTCGTCCACATCGCCACCACGAAGCGTAACGCCGGCGCGCTGTACCCACTGCGTCATGCTATCTCGTGAGAGCGTACGCTTTGCCTGGTTGCGTCCGAGCACACGACCCGCACCGTGCACCGTAGAGAAGAGCGTGTAGTGCAGCAGGGGCACGTTCTGGTGCTTTTCGCTCTTTTCGGGGCTAACTCCCTCCAGAATGACGGCCGGCTCGCCCATGGTGCCGCCAACAAAGCTTTTTTGGCCGGGGTACGAGGGCGTAGCCCCTTTGCGCACAACCCACACCTCCACACCATCAATAGTTTCTTTCCAAGCGAAGTTATGGTGGTTATGCACTTCTTCCACGATATTGGCCCCGATAATTCTGGCAACCTTATCGCAAACCCAGTCTCGACCCGCATAGGCGTAGCGACCGGCGAGGTGCATGCATTCGAGATAGAGCTGGCCCAGCTCTTCTTTCAGCGGCAACACCAGAGGGTCTACCATCATGCCATCCTTGGCGCCGGTCTTCTTTAGGAACCAGGTGAGGGTGCGATGCCCTAGCCCGCGGCTGCCAAAGTGAACGCCCACCCACACGCGATCCTCTTCATCCACGAAAATATCCACGTAGTGGTTACCGCTACCCACCGTGCCAAGCTGTTCGTAGGCCATCTGCTTAAGGGAGCGTACCGGTTCGAGCTTCCACGCCGAGTCGTCGAACAGCGGGTGGTCTACACGCTCTTTGTTGGCGCGGCCAAGCCCGAAGGAGATTTGGGAAGCGATGTCGTCCATAAGACGCCCGATATTAGCCCGAACCTCCTCGGCCGGAACGTCGAGTCGCACCGCCTTGTTGCCGCAGGCGATGTCGAAGCCTACTCCCGAAGGCGAGATGGCGTCGTAATAGGCGATCACCCCCCCGATCGGCACCGCATAGCCAACGTGGTGGTCGGCCATAAGGGCGGCGCGATAGGCGTTCTTGTGCTTCATGCAGTTTCTAATCTGCGTTACTGCATCCTCTTGTGGCTCCCCAAACACGGGGATACCCTCGATGAACTGTACCTTTGCGCTCATATTCGGTTCCATAAGCATGTTAAGCTTTCTATGGGGATTTGCCGTTAAATCCCTACGCAAATCTATATCGAGAAGTTATCCACAAAAAGTAAAACGGGCTATCATGAAGCCTCCGTGCACAAGTTTGGAGAGGCCATGTGTGAACAGAAAAGCCGATCTCGAGAAAATGGACGCGGAAAAGGTTGACAAAAAGAGAAGAGTTGGAGTAAACTACACAGGTTCTCGCGCTAGGAGGTTTATGGCGCGGGAGGACAGACGCACTTAACGTAAAGGAGGCGGTTAAAAGCGGGGCTTCCCCCGACTTCATAGGACTTCCGTAACGACGATACAACTCCTGTGCGCGTGTTGTCCTGCCCGGCCAATGGCTGTGGGCATTTTTAATGCCTTTCCTCTCTAATGCGCGAACCTTGGTTGCGTAGGGTCTCTTTAGGAGATCGTAAAAACTCTGCTTTGGGTTAAGGAAGCGGCGAAACGTATGCCAACAATTAATCAGCTCGTACGAAAAGGCCGTAAGCGGCTTATTAAAAAGACAAAGGCGCCGGCACTGCGGGGCCATCCGCAGCTGCGAGGGGTCTGTTTAAGCGTGCGAACCGTGTCGCCTAAAAAGCCGAACTCGGCCTTGCGGAAGATCGCGCGCGTGCGCCTTACCAATAAGGTAGAGGTAACGGCCTACATTCCGGGTATCGGCCATAACCTACAAGAGCACTCGGTGGTGCTGGTGCGGGGTGGCCGCGTGAAAGACCTTCCCGGAGTGCGCTATCATATTGTGCGCGGCGCCCTGGATGCGGCAGGCACGCGTGACAGAAAGTCGAGCCGCTCGAAATACGGAACGAAACGTCCTAAGTAAAGCGAGGAGAGCAAGAGATGCCGAGAAATGCGCCGGAGGGCGGCGTCCGCCCGCGTGTGATACCGCCGGACCCGATCTACAACAGCGTTATGGTGCAGAAGTTTATCAATCGCCTTATGAAGGACGGAAAGAAGAGCGTCGCGGAGACCATCTTCTACAAGGCGATGGAGCAGGTAGAGCGTCGAACCCAGCGACCTGCGCTTGAAGTGTTCGATCAGGCTATTCGCAATGTGGCGCCGGTCGTTGAAGTGAGGCCGCGTCGTGTGGGCGGGCAGACCTATCAGGTGCCGGTGCCCGTTCGAGATGCCCGCCGCTTCTCATTGGCCATCCGCTGGATTGTGCTTAATGCGCGTAAGCGGTCGGGGCGAAGCATGATAGATAAGTTGGCTGCGGAACTGATGGATGCGGCTAACAACACCGGCGCTTCGGTGCGGCGACGTGAAGAGGTGCATCGGATGGCCGATGCCAACAAGGCCTTCGCGCATTATCGTATTTGATGGTTTCTGGTTTTAGGGGAGAGCGAAGAGCCAACTGAGTTCGAAAAAGGAGCAGGGCACAACCCTAACGCTTCAAAGAAATTGAGGGATACCTAGCCCGTGCTGCGCCGGTCAACGAACGCGGTGCGAGCATGGGAGAAGTGAGTGGAGAGTTATGGCAAGAGAGTACGCCTTAAATAAAACGCGAAACATTGGTATTGCAGCCCACATTGATGCAGGGAAAACCACCTGCACCGAACGGATTCTGTTCTATACCGGCCGAACCTACAAGATCGGTGAGGTGCATGAAGGCTCGGCCACCATGGACTGGATGGTGCAGGAGCAGGAGCGGGGCATCACCATCACCTCCGCCGCGACCACCTGCTTCTGGGGCGTTCAGCGCGATTCCAAAGGGGAACGTATTAAAGACCATCGCATCAACATCATTGACACGCCGGGCCACGTGGATTTTACGGTGGAGGTGGAGCGCTCCCTGCGTGTGTTGGATGGGGTGATCGCCATTTTCTGCGCCGTCGGCGGGGTGCAGCCCCAGTCGGAAACGGTGTGGCGGCAGGCCAATAAGTACCATGTACCCCGAATCGCTTTCATTAATAAAATGGACCGCATGGGCGCGAACTTCTACGGGGTGGTCGAAAAAATCCGCGAGCGTCTCGGCGCTAACGCCGTGCCCATCCAGCTGCCCATAGGGAGCGAAGCGGATTTCGTAGGGGTGGTAGACCTCGTCGAGATGAAGGCGATCCGCTACCTCGATGATATCGGTCAGAAGTATGAGGTCGTTGATATCCCCTCCGATCTTTTGGATAAGGCCAATGAGTATCATACGCGATTGGTTGAGGCGGCCGCCGAGGTGGATGAGGAGCTTATTGAGAAATACCTCGAAGGAGAGCCGATCTCTGTAGACGAGATTCGCAAAGCTCTGCGAAAGGGCACCATCTCCGGCGCCATTGTGCCGGTGCTGTGCGGCTCGGCCTACAAGAACAAGGGGATACAACCGCTTCTCGACGCCGTGGTCTACTACCTGCCGGCACCGGATGATATTCCGGCCATTGTGGGCAAACATCCCGATACGGGAGCCGAAGAGGTTCGTAAACCCTCCGATGAGGAGCCTTTCTGTGCGCTGGCCTTTAAAATTGCAACCGATAAGTACGGTCTGCTCACCTTCTTCCGCGTCTACTCCGGCACGCTTACAACCGGTCAAACCGTGTTGAATGCCTCGACCGGTAAGAAGGAGCGCGTGGGACGCATCGTTCGCATGCATGCTAACAATCGGGAGGATGTAGATGCCGTCTATGCCGGAGATATTGCGGCTATTGTAGGGCTGAAGGATACGCGCACCGGCGATACGCTGTGCGATGAAAAGCATCCTATTCTGTTGGAAGCTATCTCCTTCCCCGAGCCGGTCATCTCCATTGCTATCGAGCCGAAAACGAAGGCCGATCAGGATAAGCTGGCCACAGCCCTGCAGAAATTGGCCAGCGAAGACCCCACGTTCCGTGTTTCCACCGACCCGGAGACCGGGCAGACCATTCTTAGCGGCATGGGTGAGCTTCAGCTCGATATCAAAATTGACATTTTAAAACGAGAGTACGGCATCGAGGCCAACTACGGGGCACCGCAGGTGGCATACCGCGAGGCGATTCGCCATAAGGCCTCCGCGCGCGTTCCGTTTAAGCGCCAAACAGGAGGGTCCGGCCAGTATGGTGACTGCGAACTCGAAATCGAGCCGCTGGAGACCGGCGAAGGTTTCGAGTTTGTGAACAAGATCACCGGTGGTGTGATCCCGAAAGAGTTCATCCCCGCTGTGGAAAAGGGCGTGCGCGAAGCGATGGAATCCGGTGTGTTGGCCGGCTATCCGGTGGTGGATGTTCGCGTCGCTGTGGTGGACGGCTCTTACCATGAGGTGGACTCGAGCGAGATCGCCTTTAAGGTGGCCGCTAACCAGACGATGAAAGAAGCTCTTCGACGCGCCGGCCCTTACCTGAAAGAGCCGATTATGGAGGTCGAGATCGTTACGCCTGAGAACTACATGGGCGACGTTATCGGCGACATTAACCGAAGACGCGGGCGCGTAGAGGGTATGGAGCCTGGCCCCGGTGGCACGCAGACCATTCGGGCTTTGGTGCCGCTGGCCGAAATGTTCGGCTACGCCACCGATCTGCGCGGCATGACCCAAGGGCGGGCTACGTTTACCATGCAACCGTCCCACTATGAAGAGGTTCCTCGCCATGTGGCGGAGGAGATTTTGGCTAAAACCGGGCAGAAACAGCCCGTTAAAACCTGATATGTCTGAACGGCTCCGATGAACATAGCCCCTCTGTAGGCATCTTCGGAGCCTTCCTTTTACTTATTCTAAAATCGAACGGTGAACGCTTCACAGGTGGAGAATAGGAGACTGACTTATGGGAAAGCAGAAGTTTGAGCGTACGAAGCCTCATGTGAATGTGGGGACAATCGGTCATGTAGATCATGGCAAGACGACGTTGACCTCGGCCATTACGCGAGTGCTTGCGGCCTACAACGGCAGCAAGGCCCTCAAATACGAGGAGATAGACAGCGCCCCGGAGGAGCGTGCTCGTGGGGTGACCATCAACGTCTACCATGCCGAGTACGAGACGGATAAGCGCCATTATGCCCACGTGGACTGTCCCGGTCACGCCGACTACATCAAGAACATGATAACGGGAGCGGCCCAGATGGACGGGGCGATCTTGGTGGTTTCTGCCGCCGACGGCCCGATGCCCCAAACGCGGGAGCACATCTTGTTGGCTCGTCAGGTGGGGGTTCCCTACATCGTGGTGTTTTTGAACAAGGTGGACATGGTAGACGACCCGGAGCTTCTGGACTTGGTGGAGATGGAGGTTCGGGAGCTATTGAGCAAGTACGAGTTTCCTGGGGATGAGGTGCCTGTGATTCGGGGTTCGGCGTTGCAGGCGATGTTAAGCGAGGACTTAAGCCGCAATGACAAGTGGAATGGTCGGATATGGGAGTTGTTGGATGCGATAGACGAGTACATTCCGACGCCGCAGCGGGAGATAGACAAGCCGTTTTTGATGCCGATAGAGGATGTGTTCACGATCACGGGTCGTGGGACGGTGGTGACGGGTCGTGTGGAGCGGGGTCAGTTAAAGGTCAACGAGCCTGTAGAGATAGTGGGTTTACGTCCGACACGTCAGACGGTAGCGACCTCGTTGGAGCAGTTTCACAAGACGTGTGATGTGATCTACGCTGGGGACAACGCGGGGATACTGTTGCGCGGTGTGAACCGGACGGATGTGGAGCGGGGTCAGGTGGTGGCCAAGCCCGGGACGATTCGTCCTCACACGAAGTTTCAGGGGGAGATATATGTGTTAACGAAGGAGGAGGGTGGTCGTCACACACCGTTTTACAGTGGGTATCGTCCTCAGTTTTACTTTAGGACGACGGATGTAACGGGTTCGATGGAACTGCCGGAAGGTGTGGAGATGGTGATGCCTGGGGACAACGTACGGATAACGGCGGAGTTAATTCAGCCGGTAGCGTTGGAGGAGGGCTTGCGTTTTGCGGTTCGGGAGGGAGGACACACGGTAGGAGCCGGTGTCGTTACCAAAGTCCTCGAATAG